>NZ_AOHM01000141.1:0-2620 GCF_000510895.2 Pseudomonas sp. FH1 | reverse complement strand
GCTAATTATATGATATTTATGGATAATTTCCAAAGTTGATGACATTGGGGTTCAGAGTCTCCCAAATCGCGATCACGGGTAATGACCCAAAACTCCAGGCCACTCTCACTGAGGTGGGCGATCATGTTTTCTATGGTGCGAACGGGGCCGCCGCCTTTGTAGCCGGGTAGATAGTATGAAGTAAATGTTAAAACTTTTACTATGTTCACAAAAAATCCGTACTCAGGGTTTGCGTTGAATTGGGTGTTTTTTAATTAAGTGGCTGGCGTTTTGCAACAAATAAATAGCTGAAATGCCAGTTGTGCACAGAAGTAAATAGAAAATCAGCCCGGGGATGTTTATGCCTAGTTGGGCTACGGCTGTAGATGTTATGCTCGCCCACAATGCTGTTAGAAATGGATTTGATAAAAGCCTATGTATAACTAGCTCACTAAATAGCATAATTAAGGTGATCGAAAACATTCCAAGTACTACGAGAATCAGACTTCCCGATAAATACATAAGAGAAATTGGCCCAGGTAAACTCGCAAATAGAAATTTTTTGGAGTCTGCGAATCTATAATCTGAATTTGCTATTGTTTGGAAAGTGGTAACTTTTCCTATTTCTACTTTTTCAGTTGCGCTACTCAGAAAAAGTGCAAAGTTTTTTTCTTTGTATGCAGTGGTTGCCATTAGCCCTTCAACGCCTATCCAACGATCTACAGCAAATCTAGAAAGTTTGAGCAGTCCTTTTGTAAGGTAGTCACTTCCGAAATCAATTGATATTTCATGTCTAATTCCTGAGTAGTGGTAGTTGCGAATTGAATTTACCAGTGGGAACGTCATTAAATATAGTGCGAATGTGAGTATTAGTATCAGAACCGAAGATTTAAAGTTTAAATTCCTGAATAACTTGCGGTTCAATATGGCGGCCATGAAGAGCGGTATGATATGAAAAATATACAATCCCCTGCTCAGCAAGGAAATCGATGAGAAAGTTGCTTCGAATAGAGCTAGGCATATACAGTAAATGTTTGAATTTTTATTGGAGAACTCCCACCAGAGCAGAGTCACCGTAGTCATTGCAAAACCGGTGGAAATCAACCAAGAAAATATTGCATTTAAGGGCCAAATAATGGTTTTCGGAACTATTCCGATTTGATGAAAAGAAAAATATATATTTGCCAGGCAAAGTGCAATTACTGAAAGCGTGAGTGTAATCCAAATGTGGATTTTATATTGATTGTACCAACTTGGCGGTGGGGGGGGTTGCTTATGGCAAGCGTCGTAAAATTGGAGCTTGATAGGTGAAAAATCCACCGTGCTATTATAGCGCCTATGGCTCCCAGAGACGCTACGCGTAGTACTTCATCCCACTCACCAGACGAGCCGATGAAATAGCCAATAGGCTCAACATACTCATAGCTGAAAATTAGATGGATTGTGGTTTTTAACCAGAACCCTAGCCAAATCATTATAGTTAGGAAAGTGTAGCTATAGCTTGTTTTGGAGTATAGGCCTGACAATAGCAGTGCTAAAAATGTGAAAGAAAAAAAACAATAAATGTGTTCGCTGCCTGGGTAATTCTTTATACCCAAGCAAAAGAGAGCAACCCAGGCCGTTAATAAAAAAAAACTTGTGGCACGTTTGAGTGCGAAGGGCGATTTAGAATTTTCATAGTTTTGGCGGGAGTGTTTCATATGCCAAGCTCCATGCTATATGAACATTAGCTACCGAAAACTTACGTAGTTCAGCGCAGTCCTAATCCAATTGAATATCTTGCCTTCAGGGTGAATTCTGAAGTTTCGAAAAATCCAAAGTGCAATTAATTTGCTTCTTGGTGTAGTAAGTGAGTATGTTGTGCAAAGGTTTTTCCAATGGGAAATAACATTTTTCTGGTTTGCAGCCACACGAATATAAATTTTGTACGCATTGTTAAATACAATTGCGCGAGATTCTCCTTCAGAATGTTGTAAAGCGTGGCCAATAGCTATATCGACTTTTTCTAGATTAACTTTGCTATAAGGAACATAGGTGCTCAATACAGACTCAATGCAAGAAGTGTCAACGCCCCACTGGGTAAGAGAATGGTTCCAATATTTTTCACGAATTCCCTGAGATAGGCTCATTTGTTGTACAGCTGAAGAAGTAGAGATTTGGCTTGCATGAACTCGATAGTCGAGAAGCACCTCTGGAACATTCGCCATTTTCCACCCACTGATGGCGGCGCGCACCCAGAGATCATAGTCCTCCGCTTTATCCCAGGTGTGCTCGTAGCCTAGCTTTTTGATTGACTCAGCCTTCATCATCACCGTTGGATGTGCAAAAGGTGATTCAAAAAGCAAAGCAATTTTTATCGCCGCATCTGATTGGGGAAGTCTTACCGTGCGGTTGTCAGCGGCACCAAACCGTTTGACCCAGGTCCCAGCGATATCGGCACCGGAGGAGATAAGATAATTTAGTTGCGTCTCAAATCTTGTCGGATGGGCGATGTCATCCTGGTCCATTCGAGCAATCCAGGCTCCTCTGGCAAGCCCTATAGATTCATTCAACGTGTTGGCCAACCCCCGATTGGCGCGGCTGAATAGCTTCACTGCGGATTTCGGAGCACTGTGACCGGCCGTTTCGGTTGATCGTGACC
>NZ_AOHM01000140.1:0-6528 GCF_000510895.2 Pseudomonas sp. FH1 | reverse complement strand
GTCCGGATGTTGGTGGGCTGAGTGTCCGGATGGCGTGGAATCCGCAATGTGGCGGCACTCGAAAAGTGATTACTGATGGGTAACGAAGGCTTGATGCTTATTGAAATTCAAAATGAGATTGTGGAACGAAGTGGCTCGAAAAAAACGGCTGAACCCTCCAACCGGCGCGATCAAAGATCGCTGGATCGGAGGGTTTGGCGGGAAAAGCAAAATCTCAAACGTCAAATACAGCCTCAAGCATCAAGCTAGTTGATTGGGAAGTGGCGGCTTCACGCCCCATGACCAGCGGCTGCTGCAAGCATGCAGTATCAATAAGATATACATCCGAATGAGGCTGCCAGCCAATCGACTATTTTTCTTCAATTCAGTTAAGCTCGGTACCGTAGTTTTTTTCGACGATGCACTTCAACAGGAGAGTCAATGCACAAGGTTTTGCTTGCCGTCAGAGCCATCCAGAAAGGTGATGTGTTCGGCTATTACAGCCATCAACTCACCCTTCCCTTCGCACCGTTCCCAGGCCTTCGTTTTGAGCAAGGAACCAGTTGCACGTTGTGGAAAACGATGACTGGCTCGGAGCTTGCTCCATCTGTTGAGCAGGTCATCTACGACTTGGATGAGGAACAATTCGTCTGCCTATTTGATGTGGACATCCCATTGAAGGCATCTTTTTGGACTGATGATGTAGGTCTGAAGCCCGGATCTGTCAGCGCTATCGGCGAATACTTCCGTAACATGCCCATTCATAGGTAGCTAAGAGCCCAGTACGCCAGCCTTTTCATAAGGAATTATTACGATGAGCGAAACCATGACTGCCGACGAACTCAATCTACTTCTGGACAACATTCGCCTAGAGATTGGTTACCAAGGGGAGGTTACGACCCTCACCTTGAAGCCGCGTCAGGCAGAAGAAATTGATGCTATCAAGAACGGCCTTTACGTTGAGGGGCGTACCTTTCAGTTCAACTCAGCGACCAACAAGCTCACTGTTGACTCGACGAATTGCCCCGTCCACGAGTGATATGTACTAAGGCTGACCCACCGAGCTTTTTCACACATACGCAAGGATGCGAGCAATGCCCGTGCTCAAGAAAAGTCTTTCGAAAAGCCTCATAGCCGTAATCGCCTCAGTTGGTGGCGCCTGCCTTGAAGCCACTACCGACATAATCAAGAAAAACCTCGAGCCCGCGTTGATCAGCGTACGAAACAGCTTTGAGGATCGACTCTCGCCCCTTCCAGAACACGCGTTGATCGGACTAAGTTTGGACTTCTACATGCCTTCGACCCTGGGCAGTGAAACCAGCGCTGAAGGCGTCTCAGCGTCCATCCCAGGAAGAAGCTGTCGCAAGTCTGGTGGACATGACATCGTTCGCGTATTTGACGAGTCAGCAAACGCTCATCGCACGAACGCCGTAATGATCATTCATTGCAGTCCCTCGGGGCGTGTTTCGGTAAGCCTTGCTCCACAAAACGGCCAGATCGTTCCAATTTATGAAGGCCACTTCAAAGACGGTGAGAAAGCTGGCTTCCCGGGAGTACCCGGCAGTTATTACGCCGGCGTTCTGACAATACATCGCCTTGACGCAGTAGAGCCAAAGGGTCCTTGGGTACCGGCCAATAAATGTCAGGTAGACAACAGCTGTAACCCTGAAGATTTTTCGATCAACTAAGGCCCTGTGTACCCGCTACTACCCTAGCCATGCCTAGGCTATCGGAGACCAACTTGTCAGAAACCTCTCTCACTTTCAAATGCCTAGGCCACACCATGCGTGAGGACGGCTTGATTGGGCGCTACCACCTAAAGGTGACCGATATCAGGAGTGGCAGTACCGCGACAATCTCTGTGGAGCCCAGGCACCTTGCCTCCGCCCGAAGCATGAAAAGGATCCTTCTAGCTCGGTGCATGTTCTACAGGGCAACACGCGCATCGCACGACAATATGCTACTCGACATTCTTGATCCGCAATCTGGAGGAACTCAAGATTAGCCTGGCCTGTCTGGCTTTTCGAGCATCATCAGTTTTCTTTTCGCAAGTTCCATCACCGAATCAAAGAACCTATATGGTGTCTAGCCAGAATGACCATGGAACTGAACAGAGCGTTGAGTGTTCGGCAGATGACATCAGTGCGTATATAAAGATGCGAGTTGCAGTAGTCAGCGTCCTGGCTTTATGGCCGCCCAATGTTATCCAGGAGGCCCTAATTAAGCTTCTCCTGTGGGACGAGCAAATTTCTTTAGGAAATAGAAAAACACTTGCAAGGGCTAGGCGAGTCGGTGGAAATCTTCATGTCCGTCAACCCTGACGAATACGATGACGTCAGCTGGAGCACGTTTTGGCCTGCGCCCCAACACTTGCAATCATGTGATAAAGCTATTGCGAAGCAGCGCAATCGCTGCGCCTACTGCTGGCGCCTGCAAGCGGTTTCTGTGGGAAAATCATTCCCCCTCACGCTACCATCGCTCACAAACGAACAAGGCTGTTTATGAGTGTTGGCGCTCTGGAGAATTATGCACATTTCCAAAATGACTTTGGTCAACTACCGAAACTTCAGCAATACAACGCTGAAGTTTCAGCGGGGCGTCAACACCATCATCGGCGAGAATGGCGCAGGTAAGTCCAATATCCTACGCGCAATCCGTCTACTACTGGATGACACCATGGTGCGTGCCGCCTATCGACTGGAGGAATCGGACTTCTGCCGATCGCTCGGCGAATGGCGAGGCCACTGGATCATCATCAGTGTTGAGTTCGAAGAGATCAGCGCTGACGAAGCCGTGCAGGCGCTATTCCTTCATGGCACGGCTGCGCTCGAAGGCGGACCGCTGGCGAAGGCCACCTATAACCTCATCTTCCGTCCGAAAAAGGAGATCCGGCTCAAGCTGGCTGCTCTCGATGTTTTTGATGATGAAGAGCTTACGAGAATACGTAATGCCATCACGATTGACGACTACGAAACTGTGTTCACAGGAAGAAGCGGTGCCGATTTCAGTGACCCCTCCGTCTACCAATCGATCGTGGGCGATTTCGATACGTGTATTTTCAGTGCCGAGACTGAATTTCCTGAGATAGGGGCTAAAGTCCCCGGATTTCTCTCGGTTACGAAAGAAGTGTCACTGACCTTCATCCAGGCCCTTCGGGATGTCGTGGCCGAGTTTCACAACAACCGAACGAACCCGTTGTTTACGCTTCTTAAAAGCAAGAGCGGCGAGATCGATCCAGTGTCGATGCTTCCCATAACCGAGATGGTCAGGAACCTGAATGCCTCTATCGAAGGCCTCGAAGACGTGCAGTCGGTTCGTAACCACATTCGGGAAACCATCAAGGATGCGGCCGGAGAAACCTATTCGCCTGCTTCGCTTTCGATCAAATCTGACCTACCAGACGAAGCAGAAAAATTATTTCAGTCGCTGCGCCTCTTCGTCGGCGAGACCGATGACGGGTATGAGGGTGGTATCCATGAGCTGAGCTTGGGCGGAGCGAACCTTATCTACCTGACGCTGAAACTCCTTGAGTTCAAGTATCAGCGCGAGAAGCTTGCCATTGCCAATTTTCTGCTAATAGAGGAGCCCGAAGCGCACATCCACACCCACATCCAGAAAACTCTGTTCGACCGTATTTCCTACAGCGATGCCCAGATCATCTACACGACGCATTCGGCCCACATCTCCGAAGTGAGCAATGTGAGTAACGTCAACATTCTGGGACGGCAAGGCTCATATTGCGAGGCTTATCAACCCGCTACGGGGCTCGAGCCATCAGAGGTGAGAAGCATCCAGAGATATCTGGATGCCGTTCGTAGCAATTTGCTGTTCGCTAAAAGCGTGCTGCTCGTTGAAGGCGATGCGGAGGAGATACTGATCCCAGTCTTGGTGAAGAAGCTGCTAGGGCTGAGCGTTGATGAGTTGGGTATTAGCGTCATCAACATACGCAGCACGGGGTTCAAAAACGTCGCGGTCCTTTTTCACGACCTCCGAATCCGCAAGCGCTGTGCGATAGTCACTGACCTTGATACCACCTTCTTTGATGTGACGCCGCAGCCAACTGACCTTGAATTTCTGGCAAGCAAGAAGCGCAAGGCGATAGGTTCCCAAAAAGCTGGCGCCGAACGCAAGGTTGGCCTCGATGCCTTTGTCGCTGGAAACCCTTGGATCTCGGTCTACTATGCACCACACACCTTTGAAGTTGACCTCGTGTCAGCGGGCAACGAGGAAGCGTTTGTTCGAGCAGTGAGTAAGATCTATAAAGCGCCGCACACTATCAATGAAGCGGTGGAGGCCCTTCGATCAGGTCAGCCTCATCTGGTAGGTTTTCGTGCACTGTTGATGGCTGAGCATGAAGGGAAAGGCTGGTTTGCAATCATGCTCGCCGAAGAACTGGACCATCAGGTAGCGATCCCTCCCTACATCCTGCAGGCCATTCACTTCGCACATGGGCACATATCCCCTCTGCTGCTCACCAGAATCCTACACTATCGAGTTGCCCGCCAAATCCATGCCGATCCCTCAGGGCAACCACGACTAGCACTCCTCGGGGGGCAGGTTGAGCGCTTCCAACGCGGCGAAATCGATCTGATGTTCCTAAAAGCTGCGGTCGCCCTTGCGTTACCAGGCGATGCCATTAATTCGTTCATGGCGGGCATTGCCTAATGTTTGCCTGGGATCCCCGTGAATTGAACGCGGAGCAGTCAGCCGCAGTGGAAGAACCTTCGAGCGTATTCCTCATCGCATGTCCTGGTAGCGGAAAAACTCGGACTTTGACCTATAAGATCGCTTATGAGCTTTCGCGGAGCATGGACAAGCGGATTGTCGTGGCGATTACTTATACGCACCGCGCTGCAGATGAAATCCAGGAGCGCATAGAAGATCTCGGCGTTGACACGTCAAAGCTGTGGATCGGGACCATTCACTCATTTTGCCTCGAGTGGATCATTAAGCCATATGGCATCTACCTTCCAGAACTTTCCCGCGGCTATCGAGTTTTAGACAAGCACGACCGCGAACTCATGCTTGATCGGCTATGCGCGCCCTACGCAAAGATCACCCACTGGGATTGCGATTACTACTTCAGCGAAACGGGCTATCACCTAGGCTGCAAAGATGTTTGGAAGCATGAGACACTCCATAAAATTCTTGGCGAGTATTTTCGCGAACTCACGGACGCGCGTCAGATCGATTTCGAGCTGATCCTTTGGTATGCGCAGATACTAATGCGCGATCAAAAGCAAATTGCATCGATTCTCGCTTCGGTCTTCTCATATGTTCTGGTAGACGAGTATCAGGACACGAAGCAAATTCAGTATGGTCTTCTTACTGCTATTTTGCGTGCCGGAGCAGGGCGAACGAAGACCTTCATCGTCGGCGATCCGAACCAAGCTATCTACGGCTCGCTCGGTGGCTACGCAATTCCGGTGGCTGATTTTCGTGCTAAAGCTGGCATCCCGATAAGAGAAATGGCACTTACCCGAAATTACCGTTCGAGCAAGAGGATCATTTCCCATTTCTTGAATTTCAACGTTTATCCGACATCAATCGAGAGCGCAGGATCGAATGCGTCGTTTCCGAGCAAGGTTTCGTACAACCAGCACGTAACACTCCCCGATTTGCATGACGAGCTAGTACGACTGATCCAGGCAAGCCTCGCTGCAGGGTATCCACCTGAGGAGATCTGCGTGCTAGCCCCATGGTGGATTTTATTGGCATCGACGACGCGTCAATTAGTACGGATGCTTCCGGATCAACAGTTTGACGGCCCTGGTTTAGTCCCCTTTAGCAACGATATAGACAATTTCTGGTTCAAAGTTTCGAAAATCATCCTGACTGAGTCATCGCCGAAGATGCTTGTTCGCCGCATGCGATGGGCAAGAGATGTGATCAGCGACTTGGTTGATCTTGGCGTTGATACATCGCGTCTGACGCAGCGGCTCCTGTTGAGGGAATGCAACGCAATTTCAATCTCCGAGATGGATGGGATTGCCTACCTTGACCAAGCCTTCACCGCACTGCTTGAACGACTCGGTGTAGCCTTGAATAGTTTCCCCGCATTGGTGGAGCATCGCGATGCGTTCTTTCGCAGCTCACAATCTCGGATCGACAGGCTCCAAAAGGACGGAGCCCCGTACATCAACGACATCTCTTTCTTCAGGAAGGTATTTCGCGAGCGGACAGGTATCACCGTTTCGACGATCCACGGTGTAAAAGGTGCCGAGTACGATGTGGTCATCGCGTTCGGCCTTCTTGAGGGGATGGTGCCTCATTTCACTGAGGCAGCAAGCTTGGATTCCGCTAACAAACTGCTCTACGTCGTAGGTTCCCGTGCCCGCAAACATCTACACCTGATTTCTGAGAGCGGACGTCCCCAAGGTCGCTATGGGAACTATGCGGCTACAGAGGCCCTATTCGCATGTGCCTTTGACTACGACGCAGCCGAGTAGCATCCCGCCTGATTTTTGCCATCTGAAGTACGCCTCGTCCGTGCACATTGTTGGTCGCGGTAGGGACGGCAGTTACCTGCCGCCCCCCGCACAGATCCGT
>NZ_AOHM01000139.1:0-4896 GCF_000510895.2 Pseudomonas sp. FH1 | reverse complement strand
TAACACTCGCTTCATGGCGTACGTTTTGAGGGAACAAGTCCACCAAAAACGCTTCGCCCCAACACTCGGTACCTCGCCTAGGCTCGGTATGCCCGTAATCCGACAGTGATTTGGGGGGCCGCCGCCACGCGCCATCCATGGCGCGGGGCGGCTAAACCGGCATCCCTGCCGGTTTACCCCCCAAATCCCTGCCGAATTCCGGCCAGCGTGTTTGACGGGGCGCCTAAGATCAAAATCAAGATCTAAAGCAAAGCCAGAGCCAGAGCCAGAGCCAGAGCCAGAGCCAGAGCTGAATTAGATCTGCTTTCTGTGGGAGCTGGCTTGCCTGCGATGGCATCAACTCGGTATGCCTGATGTACCGAGTCGCCTGCATCGCTGGCAAGCCAGCTCCCACATTTGACCGAGTTCGAACAAACAATACCGGTCGGCTCGAAGGCCGCCGCGGTTGTTTTTGATTTCGATCTTAGGCGCCCCGTCAAACACGCTGGCCGAACGCAGGCTTGAATCCGTGGGTAACCCGGCAGGACGCCGGGTTAGCCGCGCTGGGCCAAGGATGGCCCATCGCGGCGGCCCACGGATTCAAGCCGGAGTGAGGGCATGCCGAGCCTAGGCGAGGCACCGAGTGTTGGGGCGAAGGCCTTTTGCTTACTTTTGGGCCTTTCCAAAAGTGAGCCGCTGTAAGAGCGGAACCATAAGTGGCCGTTACCTAAATAATGGATATGCACACCAACCTACCCCCCAGGCCGCAACAGTTGCATCTGCTGCCGATAATCATCCGTCACCTGCCGCGCCTGCCCACTACTGGTAATCACCTTAGGCGTAATCAACACAATCAACTCCGTCCGATCCTTCGACTTGCTCGTAGTCCCAAACAACCACCGCAACCCCGGCACCCGACCCAGATACGGCACAGCACTCACACTCTCCCCGTTGTCCTGCTTGATCAGCCCCCCCAGCAACACCGTCTGCCCACTCTGCACCGCCACCTGCGTCGACACCGAACGCGTCGAAATGCGCGGATTCACCGGCGTGTCGCTATTGGCACTCTGACTCTCGGCATCACTGACCTGCTGCTGAATATCCATGTACACCAACCCACCCGGATTGATCCGTGGCACCACATCCAGAATCACCCCGGTCTGCACATACTCGACACTGCTCAAGGTGGTGTCCGCATCCCCGGTATTCACCGTCGTCTGGTTGATCGGAATGTTGTCCCCCACCTGAATCTGCGCCGGCTGGTTGTTCATCACCACCAGCGACGGCGCCGACAACACCTGGGTGCGGCCATTGGTTTCCAGCGCATGCAACGCCACCTGCAAATTCGAACTGACGAACGAGTAGAACAACGAATCCGTCGCCCCCAGCCCCGCCCCACCACCGCCCAGCGCGCCCTGGCTGCCGGAAGCATTGGCCACGGTGGTGCTGGAGGAATTGCCCGCAAGACGCCCCAGGTACCACTGCACGCCCAGGTCCAGTTCACCGGTGAGCTTGACCTCAAGAATGCGCGTCTCGATCTGCACTTGCAGCGGCGGATTATCGAGGCGTTTGATTGCTGCTTCGATCTCTTTCCACTGCGCAGGCCGGGTGCGCACCAGCAACTGGTTGCTGCTCTTTTGCGCGGTGATGCGGGTGCCGGCTTCGAGGGCGTTGGTGGGGGCGACTTCCTTCTCTTCCGGCTCCGGCGCTTCGGCGGCAGGTGGGTTGTTCTGCAGGCCGCCGGTATTGAGCGACGACAGGGTCGTCGTGCGCAGGCCTGGCGCGACCTTCGCCGGTGTGTCGTCCTTGATCGCGCCGGTGCCGTAGATTTGCCGCAGGTACTTGGCCAAATCAGCAGCCTTCATGTTGCGCACGTCGTAGACATACATCTGCGGCTCGTTGCCGCCGCCCTCGTCGATGGTACGGATCCAGTCGCCCACTTCGCTGAGGTACTGCGGCTGGGAAGAAATCGCCACGACCGAGTTGGTCCGCTCAATCGGCAAAAAACGCAGCATGCCGGCCAGGGGCATGCCGCTGTCAGGACCGAACAGGCTTTGCAGCTGGGGCATCAACTCGGCCACGGAAGCGCGTTGCAGGCCGAACACGCCCACCGACATGCCCTTGAGCCAGTCCACGTCAAAGGTGTCGATGGTGTCTTGGTAGTTGGCCAGTTCATCCGGGGTGCCGGCCAGGCTCAGCACGTTGCGGGCTGGATCGACCAGTAAAAATGCATTCTCACGCGCGAACGGCTTGAGCAATTTCTGCATCTCGGTGGCGGAGATATAGCTCAGTGGGAACAACCGCGCCGACAGTCCGCTGAACGGTTGCGCCACGCTCATCTGCGGCACCAGCTTGCCCGCCACGGCCTGGCTGGCGGGCAGGATCACGTAGCGATCACCCTGTTTGATCATCGCGTTGTCGGTCCAGGACAGCAGGGTTTCGAGGATCGACAGCGCCTGTTGTTTGTCCACCGGCTTGGAGGTGGAAAAGCTCACGTTGCCTTTTACGCCCTGGGTGATGCTGTAGTTTTCGTGCAGCAGGTCGCCCATCACGCTGTTGATCACCGCTTCGATGGGCTGGTCGGCGAAGTTGAAGACGATATCGCCACCCTCCTCTTTCGCCACCGGCTGCGCTGCCGGCGCGCGCACAAACTGTTGGTTGCCACGGATCAGTTGGCGCTGCGTTGGCGTTTTAACCGCAGGCGGTGGACTTTCCGGCGCGGTTTGCTCGGTCGGCGGGCGTTGCGAGCCGGTGCCTTGCAGGGCTTCGTGCAGCAGATCGTCGTCCGGATCGAGGCGGTCGGGGAAGGATCCACAACCACTCAGGACAAGAGCGGTCGCCAGGCAAAACGTTGAGGTGCGCATGTCGATCAAGGGAGAGGCTCGCGGGGCAAAGTAATGGGGGGCCGGGTGGACGGCGGCGGCAGGCGCTTGGCGTAGAAGCTCAAGGTTTGCGTGCGGCCGTCCAGGCTGAATCGGGCGGATTGCGGGGTCAGGTGGTCCAGGCGCCAGCCGTTGGGCAAGGCCTGGCCGAGGCGGACCGTCAGGGCGCGGCCGTCGGCCTGCTTGAGCATGGCCATTTGCAGATTGCCGGTGATCATGATGCCGCTGAGGGTCAGGTTGGCCAGGCTGGTGACCTGGGCTTTGCCCACGACGCGATCCGGGCTGCGATCCGGGCTGAACAACGGCGCCTGCCATGTGGCGGCGAGGTGTTCCAGCGGGACGCTCGGCGCGATCTGCACCCGGGCGGTGGGATGGGCGCGTGTGGGCGCGTCAGGCAGCCATTGCGGCTCATCACCGATGCTGCTGAGGATCACCGCCATCAACACGCCCAGCAATCCCGACAAGCCGAGCAGGCCCCACTCCACGGGGCGTAATCTGCTGATCATGGCGTCACCCGCGCCGGTTGCAGGTAACCGCGCACCAGCAGGTGCACCACCAACTTGCCTGCACCGCCATTGGCGGGCGCCTGCTGGCTGCGACGAATACGCAGTTCATCCACGAACAAGAACGGCGGCTGATACTCCAGCTCATGCAACAGCGCTTCCAGGGGTTCGATGGCGCAATCGAGGGTCAGGCTGACCTTGACCTGGCGATACGGCTCGCCGTCGTCCTGCTCCGGCGTGATGGGCTTGCGCTGGGTCAGGCTGCAACCGCCGCCGAGGTTGGCGTGGCTGTTGATCAGGTCGGCAAGGCGCTGCATCAGGTCGGCGGCCACCACGTCGGGGTCATCCCCCGGCAACAGACTGGTGCTGCTGGCGGGGTCCTGGCGGGCTTGCTCAAGCTGTTGGCGCAGCGCATCACGTTGACGCAACACGCCGGCGTAGCGTTGCTGTTGCTCGCGCAACTGTTCGGCCTGTTCGCCCATGTCGCGCAGGGGGCCGGCGAACCAGCTGTCGACCAGCAGCCAGTAGGCCGTGCCGAGCACCAACGCCAACACCAGCAAGGCAGTGCCGCGGCGTTCACGGGGCGTGAGGGGTCGGCGCATCGGCGGCCTCCTGGCGTAGGTGGGCGCGCAAGGCAAACTGGTCCTTGCCGGTGCGGGCATCGGGTTGGATCACCCCTTCGAACTGGGCGTTCTCCAGGCTGCGGCAGCCTTTGATGCGGGTAATCAGTGCGCTGGCCTTGGCGCTTTGACCTGAGAGGGAAATCTCGGCGTCCTTGACGTCCAACTGATCCAGCCAGGTGTCGGCGGGCAGGCAAGTGGTCAGGTCGTTGAGTAGCGCGGCCAGGGGCGGTTGCGCCAGTTTGCGCCGGATGAGGTACTGGGCCGCGCCACGGGTATTGAGCAGTTGCTGGCGCAGGGCATGCACCTCGGCGACCTCGGCTTTCTGTTGCTGGACGCTGGCGTGCATGGCGTCGATGACACGTTGACGGTCGTTGAGCCACAGCAGCATCGCCGCGATCAGCAAGGCCCCGCACAACCACGGCAGGCTGCGTTGCAAACCCATGCCCGGCGGACGCTGGCGCGGGCGCAGCGGCGGCGGCAGCAGGTCGATGCCGAGGTTGGCCGCATCCACGCGATGGGGGTGCAGGCCGAGTGCAGCGCAGTCGGTGAGGATCGGGTCCAGGCGTTCGCGCAGGATCGCCACCAGCGTGACCTCAAGGTGCGTCGGCGTGCGCCGTTCCTGGCGCGCGACGAAGTAGAGTTGGTCGGCCTCGAACGGGGTGTAGCGGTCCAACTCATAACCCACCACCGCGTTGAGGTTACGCGCGGCGGCCAAAGGCAGTTGCACGTGTTGCAGCAATACGTCATCCGCGCCGAGCATCAACACCTGGCGCGTACTGCCCGCCACGACCGGCGCCGCCAACGGCCAGTGATGGATCTGCTCCGGCGGTTCTGGTCGTGCCAGCCAGCTCGGCACACAGGCGCGCAGCTCCGCGAGCCACAAGCGCCAACCCTGTTGCAGCAGGCTGC
>NZ_AOHM01000138.1:0-591 GCF_000510895.2 Pseudomonas sp. FH1 | reverse complement strand
ACTCAAGGGCGACACCTACAAAGATAAGGTCCGCAAGACCGAGTTCACCGAAGACCAGGACGGCAACGTCTCAGAGGTAAGGATCCTGACAGATCGTTTCGTACCCATTATTCGGGCATGGGACATGACGCCAGGCTCCACCAACTTCGGCAAGGTGATCACCATCAGTTCATCGGCGGATCCACAGACTGGGCCTGAAGAACCAGAAGCTACTCCCACTCCTAACCAAGCACCGCGGATGATATTTGAACCCGGACGCTTAGTGATGACCCACTCGGTGCAATACCTAGTAGAGCAAGGACATCTCGACCCTAGCCTTTACTTACGACGCCATTTCTCGGGTGACTGGGGAGAACTGCCCGATGAAGACTGGACCAGCAATCAGCGCGCACTGACTACCGGGGAGCGATTGTTTTCCAGCTACAACGTCGATGCCGGCGATGAAACACGGTTGTGGATCATCACGGAAGCGGACCGGAGCAGCACGACCGTGTTGCTGCCATCGGACTACTGACACTTATAAGGTATTTCCTTAACAGACCCCAGGGTATTCACCATACCCGTCGGGGTGTCGTGCATGCCCTGTTTCAT
>NZ_AOHM01000137.1:0-710 GCF_000510895.2 Pseudomonas sp. FH1 | reverse complement strand
TGTAGTGGTCAACTAATCCCGGACACGACGTTAAGTTTTTCTTCGGCCCGAGCTGGCGCCAGCCCACCGTTGAATTGATGGGGTCGAATCCAGTTGTACCGATCCATCAAGAATTGGCTGATATCGCGCTGGGCTTCTTGAGCCGTTCTGTAACCCGTGGTCGGTACCCATTCCGTTTTCAAACTGCGGAACACGCGCTCCATTGGCGCATTGTCCCAGCAATTTCCCCGGCGACTCATGCTCTGGCGCATTCGATAGCGCCACAGCCGCTGGCGAAATAAACGACTCGCATATTGCGACCCTTGATCCGAGTGAAACAGCAGGCCCTGAGGCCTTCCTCGTTGTTCGTAAGCCATATCCAGCGCCTTGATAACCAGATCGGCGTCCGGCTTTTCCGACAACGCCCAGCCCACTACCCGGCGCGCGCAAAGATCCAGCACGACCGCCAGATAGTGCCATTTCCCCTGGGCCCAAATGTAGGTGATGTCGCCGCACCACACCTGGTTGGGTGCCGGAACATTGAACTCGCGGTTCAAGGTATTCGGGATATCGAGTCGTTCTACCGTCGCTCTTTTGTAGGCATGTGATCCGGGTTGTTTGCTGACTAGATCAAGCTCGCGCATCAAGCTGCGCACTTTGAATCGACCGAGCTGCTCACCGTCGTCACGCATCAGCGACAGGATGCTGCGGCTGCCCGCAGCACTACGACT
>NZ_AOHM01000136.1:0-5585 GCF_000510895.2 Pseudomonas sp. FH1 | reverse complement strand
GACAGCCGTATCTCACCAGATTTGGAAGTCTTTTTCAGAGTTTCCCTAATGGATCAATCCAACCTGTCGAATTCGGAGCATATTGATAAAGGTTCAGCCCGCCCGCCAACCCAATCGGATCCGTCTGAGTAAAGCGCCCCACATCCGGATCATAGTACCTGAAGGTGTTGTAGTGCAGCCCGGTTTCGCGGTCAAGGTACTGGCCCTGAAAACGCAGGTTCTGCTCACGCCCCGGCTGCTGAGCATGCCACTCGTCCCGCGTCCTGCCCCAGGCCTGGTACTCGCTGTTCCACACCGTGTTGCCGTCAGTATCGGTCAGCTGTTCCGGCAGCCCCGCCAGATTGGTATGGAAGTAGAAGATTTCCTCACTACCCGGCTTGCCATCGATACGGGCCAAGGGTTCATAACTGCCCGGATCGGCGTACACGTACAGGCTGGGTCGGCCGTCCTGCATCTCTTCGAGCAGGCGCAAGCCTTGCCAATGGAACAGCGTGCGGTGGCTCGGCTCGCTGGTATCGTCGTTATACACCTGCTTGCTGATACGCCGACCCAGCGGGTCGTAGTTGAAAACGATGCGCTGGGTCATTGATCCCTGTTGCTGACGGATACAGATCAGCCGGTGTTCCGCATCGTATTCGAAGTGCTGGATTCGGCTGCTGCCAATGCGTTTTTCGCTCAGCCGCCCAAAGCGGTCATAGCGATAACGTTTGTCCTGATACACATGCACGCGGTTGTGCTTGATCAGGCCGTTGACCCGATAGCCATCGAACAGGTTGCCGGCCGCGTCGTAGTTGAGGCTCTCGATAGACTGTCCTCGGTGCACACTCTGGATCTCTTCGACCGGGTTGTAGCCGTACGCGGCACTGCCTTGATAGGACTTGCCGGTAGATGCCTGATTGTGAAAACGCCCGATCAGGCTGTCATCATTGGCCGCTGCGGTCGGGCGGTTGCCGCCAGGTCGCTGGGTCTGGGTGAGTATCTCGGCCACCAGGTTGTCGCTGGCGTCGTACTGGTAGTCCTTCTGCAACAACGGCAGCACCTCGCGGGCAACCTGCTGATAGTGCAGGGCCTTCTGGCTGAGCCGGCCATTACGGTCGTAGCGGGTGCGGGTGTGCAGGGCGCCCTGGGTGCGCAGCACTTCCTCGTGCAGCGCGTCGCGCTCGAAGTCACTGATCAGCCGGCCGTTGAGATTGAGCTGATGCAGATGGCCGCTGCCGTAATACAGATGGTTGAGCTGACGTTGGTCGGGCAGGGTCAGGGTTTGCAGGTTGCCCAGTTCATCGTAGTGGTACTGAAGAAGGCCGGCGCTGTTAGTCTCGCCGAGCAGTTGATCGAGGGCATCGTAGGTGTAGTTGAGACACTGTTCTTCACCTTGAATGTTGGTGAAATTGATCGTCAGCAGATTATCGGCGGTGTCGTATGCATACTCGGTGACCCCATCGTCGGTGCGTTTGCGGATCAACCGCCCCAGGGCATCACGCTCGAAATGATGTACCAGTGGCGTGTGCGGTTCGGCGCTGTCCTTGCCGTCCAGACCAGGCTCGGCTAGCGGCGCGGGAATATGGTGGATACCGGTAACATCATCCAGCGGGTTGTACTGGTAGATGCGCCCGCTGCCGTCCAGGTCCTGCTGGGCTAGCAGGCGGTCCAGCGCATCCCACTCGAAGCAGTAGCGTTCGTGGTTTTCATTACTCAGGTGCAGCAGGCGGCCATAGGCGTCGTAGCCGAACTCGACGGCATGGCCGAGGGCGTCAACCCGCTGGATCAGTCTTCCACTATGGTCATAACGCAAGCGGGTGATGCGCTGGGCGGGGTCGGTGTAGGAGATCAACTGGCCGGCGGCATCGATGTCGTAGCGGTCGATACGGCCATCGGGGCGCTGACTTTCGATCAGGTAACCGCGGGCGTCATACCGATATTGAGTGTGCTCGCCGCGCGCATTGATGCTTTCACTGAGGTGCCCGTCGGCATCGTAGTGGTACAACGTTTGCGCATTGGAACAATCGCGGTAACTGAGCAACTGGCCGTGCACGTTCCAGCTCAGGTACTTAGTCTTGTCCAGAGCATCGGTGACACGTACCACCCGACCTTCGGGGTCGTACTGGTAGTGGGTCTTGCGGCCCAGCGGATCCTCTCCCCAGAGCAGGTTGCCCTGGGCATCGTAGCCGGAGCGGTACGTGCGCCCCGCACCGTCGGTGACTTCCACCGGCAATGCCCAGTGCCGCAGGTAACGAATATATTCGGTACGCCCCAGTGGGTCGCGAGCCTCAATCAGGCGGCCAATGTCATCATAGCTGTAGTGCCATTCGCCGCCCTGTGGATCGACACTCTTCATCAATTGACCGGCGATGATTTCCTCTTGCCAGCAATTGCCGAGGGTGTCGATGTGTTTGTAGATCTCGTAGAACGGGCCCCAATAGTAATGGTCCTGCCGACCGAGGCTATCGGTGACGTGGGTTTCACCACGTTCCAGGTCGTATTTGAATCGATACTCTTCGCCGTCGCTGCCCCAGTGGCGGATGACGCGCCATTCGTGGTCGGGTTGTGGCTCCAGCAGCGGCGGAAGCTGGTACGAAGTGCCGTCTGCACGTTTGGATGCGGGGCGGTTCTTGGGGATGGCGAAGCGTGCCCATTCGTACTCGCGGACGGCGCCACTGGCGATCTGATGGCTGTTCAGATAACCCTCTGCAGTGTAGGTGAAGCGACGGACCACGTGGTCAGTCGCGTCCAGCACTTCATGCAACTGGCCACTGCGTGTATAGCGATAGGTGGCCAGTATCTTGATGTGTTCAATGCTGAGGCTGTCGGTTGCCTTCAGGTATACACGAGAGGCTTTGCCGACACGGTTTGGATGTTGTTGATCGTAGTGGAGCTGTACGACGGTTTGGCTGTACTTGTCGACGAGGAAGTGCAGGCGGCCCTGTTCGTCGTACAGCATGTCGAGGACGTTGAGGTTGCGATCGCCCAAGCGGATCAGTCGCGAGCGTTGCGGGTTATGCGGATCAGGCTGGAACACCTGATAGCGCCCTGCATAGATGTCCTCGACAACGGTCTGACCATCCTCCAACTGGAAGAAAGCCAAGCCGTCTACGACACTGACGAACGCGTTGCCGGCACTGAGCTGGCCCAGTTCCAGGCGGTTGCCTGTCTCGTCAACGTAGATCCATAGCTCGCCGCCGTGGGGATGCGCAACACGGACGATTTCCACCTCATAGGGAACGCTCCAGCCCATGCCGAACATTCCGTCGGTTCGGGTGTCGTTGCTGTCGTAGCTTCGGCCCCATTCGATGCCCAGCAGCCCAGGCAGGCTGAAGTCGACGTCTTCTCCACCGCCGAGGACTTTGCTGCCGGTGGAAACATGCACAGGACGGCCTTTGTACCCACAGATTGGCGAGTTATTTTTCGATCGTGGAGAACGACGAGGGCGCGCGCCCATTCGTCTGGATATAAGCAGTGCCGCAACAATCCCCGCGATCTGCGCAGTCTTGCTTTTGCCATTGTGAATGTTCCTAACTGTCACCGTTCCGCCGCCAATACGCACATTGGGAGAGACGTTGGCGTTCACATCGATGGTGGCATCGCAGGTGGCCTTATCTCCCGAACGTGCCGCTGGCCGGCTATTGATCAGCACCTTGTCTGAGCCCTGTGCTATGTAGGTCTCAGGCATGGGCGGATGACGGGAGCATTTGATCTTGTCTTCTTCTTTGGGGACGAACCCCGGCGCTGCCGGGGTTGTTACTGGAGGGTTGAAAATTTGATGAACCGTGTCAAAGAGGTCTTTGACCAACTTGAGGGGAGGAAATGCAAATCCCAAAGCGGTTTGGGCCATCGCACTTACGTTCTCCAGAATTGACGGTTCTTCTTCCTTCTCTTCTGGTCCATCGGATTCGCCAGCGGGGGAGCTGGTGCCTGCCGCACGAGCAGCGGGCTTGCCATTGATAAAGGTGTTTTTGGAGCCGCTTTTGATTTCGCCTAAGACCGTCGGTGACGACATTGCGTTGCCAACGGAGTCGCTAAAGTCAGAAATGGCGTCACCGATACTTCGATCCTCTCCTATGGGCATCGAACTCATGGCGCCTACCGCAACGCCGGCAGCTATCCCGATGACAACGCCGAGCGCGCCGCCCGTGAAGGCGGTGCCCACTATTGCAAGGCAAATAACGGCCCCCACCGCCAGCGCAGCCGCTGCATAGATGACTGTTTCCACTGCTGCGCTTATCAACTCAGCCATGAGTGATGGGTGAAGAATGGCGTCACCCTGCCGGGCGGCGTGGACAATTTGTGCCATTGGCAAAGAGCTCCTTGCTGATCGAGAACGGGTTTCCTAGGGGCGGACAAAGTTCAGGAGAAGCGGAGCGTTTGCTTGATGGCGCGCCAGTGGGTGATGTCGTCGTCACTGAATGGTCCTTGTTTGCTGTAGTTGAGGACCAGCATGCGTTGTTGCCCAGGGATCAGGCAGGCGACTTGCAGCTGAAAGTTTGGTTTGTCCCCCGTCATGAACTGGACGGCCATTTCTCGGCCCTCCACGTGCTGCTGGTTTCCCAGGTGAGTTACTTGAGCTGGTGTGATGCTCAATGCTTGGGTCTTGTTGCGTAGCTGATCCAGCTGCGCAGTCAGTGCCTCGTCCAAGGTCTGGCGTTTATCAACAGGACTGCGGGCAATCACCAAGGTGGTATTTCGCGCTTGAAAGCGCAGGACGTTTAGCGTCGAGTCCTCGGGCGTTTCGCCGGCAAAATTTAGGATTACATCGTGGGTCAAATAGTCAGCCATTGCAGACGCGTCCTTTTCTTTAATAGTTGGGTGAGGGGAAAGGTGGGGGCTATTCGAAATGCCCATCGACACTGGCCTTCAGTGCACCACCGTCTTGCCCATTTGCAGCGGCACCGGCGGACCCACCTTCCGGGTTAAGGTCGAGCTTCGCGCCTAGCGTGTTGATCTGGCCGGTTTGCGTGCCAGTGATGTTGAAGTCCTCGCAGGTGATGTTCAGCTTGCCGTTTGCATGCAGCTCAATGAGCGTCTTGCCACACTTCAAACGCAACGTGCCGCCTACTTCGATCTCGTATTCGCCGGCTACCGTGTCGTTCTTGTTGCCGCCGACCTTCACGGTGTCGTTGGTCCTCACCACACGCATACGATTTCGACCGACAGCGACGTTCTCGTCCTGGCCGATGCTCTTGGTTCTGTCCGCTCCGACAGTCAGGGTCTGGTTGTTCTTGACAACCGTGTTCTGGTCTTTCTGGGCATGGACAAACACCTCCTCCTGGCCCAGCTCGTCCTCAAAGCGCAGCTCATTAAAACCTTCACCCTTGTGGGTGCGGCTCTTGATGGTCATCCGCGTTTTGTGTTTGGGCAGCGGGTAGGGCGGCAGGTTGGTCTGTCTGTACGTAGTCCCTGTGGCGATCGGTTGGTCTGGATCACCGTCCAGATAGCTGATCACTAATTCCTGGCCCACACGCGGAATGGCCATGGAGCCCCAGGTTGCTCCGGCCCAGCCTTGAGTCACGCGAATCCAGCACGAGCTGTGGTCGTTGTTTTTATCCGAGCGGTCCCACGGGAACTGCACCTTGACCCGGCCCCATTCATCG
>NZ_AOHM01000135.1:0-553 GCF_000510895.2 Pseudomonas sp. FH1 | reverse complement strand
CTTGCCGACCATCGTAGGGATCTCCCAGTTGATCACGCAGCTTGAGCAACTTGACCAGGGTATCAGGGCCGTTGAGCACCCAAACGCGAGCATCTGGGATGGTTTCAAGGATCTCCCGCCGCCATTTGTAGACCAGATGCGGAGGAGAAACTACCAGGGTGCGACGGTAGCCAGCGCCGTGCATGACGGCCGCAACAGCGATGGCCATCATGGTTTTACCAGTGCCCATTTCGGCATTGATGACGGCGGCCTGCTCGTTGCGGTCCAGCAGCAATGCGGTTACGGCCTGGACCACCTCGGTTTGCGCTGGGAACGGTTGGCGTTTCAGTGCATTCATCACCCGTTGACGAGCTTCGTTGGCGTTGCCGGCATAAACCGGTGGGTTAGAGCGGTTTAGAGAATCCAGCAACTCATCACCGAACTCGTCGATGAATTCGGTCAGGCCGATGGCCAAGGCAGCTACAGGGACTTGGGACATGTCGTTCATGATTGTTTCTCCAATAGAAATGAAACAGGGCATGCACGACACCCCGACGGGTATGGTGAATACCCT
>NZ_AOHM01000134.1:0-8326 GCF_000510895.2 Pseudomonas sp. FH1 | reverse complement strand
GCGTGTGGATCGCGGCCAGGTGGTCGCCGAAGGGCAGATTGTTGCGCGCCTGGCCCATGACGGCGCCCGCGAAGCTATCGTCAACCTGCCAGAAAACCAGCGCGACCAAGCCTCACAAAAAGCCCTGGCCTTCCCCTTCGGCGCCCCGGACCAGGCGGTGACCGCCACGTTGCGCGAACTTTCTGCCAGCGCCGACCCGACCACCCGCACCTACCGCGCCCGCTACGTGCTGCACGGGTCCGTCGACCGCTTCGCCCTCGGTTCCACCATCACCGTACGCCTGCAAGGCAACGGCCAGGCCCAGCAAACCCGCGTGCCCATTGGCGCACTGCAGGACTCGGGACAAGGCACCGGCGTGTGGCTGATCGGCGCGGACGATAAAGTCAGTTTCGCTCCCGTGAACGTCGCCAGCCTCGGCCAGGAAGACGCGCTGCTCAATAGTGGTGTTGCCCCCGGCCAGATCATCGTTGCCCTCGGCGCACACCTGTTGCACAGCGGTGACGCCGTGCGCCTGCTGCCCGCGCAAGTACTGGCCCTTAACCGCAAACAGGACAACTGAGCATGCGCGGTATCAACCTCTCGGAACTGGCGGTCAAGCATCGCGCGGTCACGTTGTTCCTGATCATCGCGATCCTGGCGGCCGGGATCTTCTCGTTCGGCAAGCTGGGTCGCGCCGAAGACCCGTCTTTCACCGTCAAAGTGATGACCATCACCGCCGCCTGGCCCGGCGCCACCGCCCAGGAAATGCAGGAACAGGTGGCCGACCGCCTGGAAAAACGCCTGCAGGAACTGGACTACTACGACCGCGTCGAGACCATCGCCCAGCCGGGGTTCGTGTCGATGCGCATGACCTACAAGGAGTCCACGCGCCCCAGCGAAATCCAGGACCTGTTCTACCAGACCCGCAAAAAACTCAGTGATGAAGCCGCGAAGCTGCCCAAGGGCGTGATCGGACCATTCTTCAACGATGAATATTCCGATGTGTACTTCGCGCTGTACGCCCTGGAAGCTGAACACCTGCCCCATCGGCAACAGGTGCAGATGGCCGAAGACCTGCGCCAGGGTTTGCTCAACCTACCGGGGGTGAAGAAGGTCAATATCCTTGGCGAGCAGGCGCAGCGGGTGTTCGTGGAGTTTTCCTACGAGCGCCTGGCAACCCTGGGCATCAAGCCGGATCAGATATTTTCTGCATTGGCCGCACAAAACGCCGTGGCGCCGTCGGGCTTCGTCGAGACCGCCGGGGCCCGCGCCTATATCCGGATCGACGGTGCGTTCGACAGCCTGTCGCTGATCGAAAACGTGCCGCTGGAAGTCAATGGCCGCGTGTTGCGCATCGCCGATGTGGCCACCGTCAGCCGTGGCTATGAAGACCCGCCCAGCTACCGCATCCGCCATCAGGGCGACCCGGCGTTGATGCTGGGTGTGATCATGGAGAAACACTGGAACGGCCTCGAACTGGACAAGAGCCTCAAGGCCCAGGAAGCCAGGATCCAGGCCGACCTGCCGCTGGGCGTGAACTTCGCCAAGGTTTCCGACCAGGCGAAAAACATCAGCCTGGCGGTGAACGAGTTCATGCTGAAATTCTTCGTCGCCCTCGCGGTGGTGATGGTGATCAGCCTGTTGGCCCTGGGTTTCCGTGTGGGCCTGGTGGTGGCGGCAGCGGTGCCGCTGACCTTGTCGGTGGTGTTTGTGATCATGCTGCTGACCGGGCGTGAATTCGACCGCATCACCCTCGGCGCGCTGATCATTTCCCTGGGTTTGCTGGTGGATGACGCGATCATCGCCATTGAAATGATGGTGGTGAAGCTTGAGGAAGGTTTCGACCGGATCCACGCCGCCATCTTTGCCTGGAGTTCCACGGCGGCACCGATGCTGACCGGCACGCTGGTCACCATCATCGGTTTTCTGCCGGTGGGCTTTGCCCGTTCCGGTGCCGGGGAATATGCCGGCAATATCTTCTGGATCGTCGGGTTTGCGCTGATCTCGTCCTGGCTGGTGGCCGTGGTGTTCACGCCTTACCTGGGCGTGAAACTGCTGCCGCAGATCAAGCCTGTGCCGGGCGGCCATGATGCAATCTATGCCGGGCGTTACTATCAGAAGCTGCGGGCATTGGTCGAAGCGTGTGTACGTGGGCGCTGGCTGGTCACCGGCCTGGTGGTGGCGGCGTTTGTGCTGTGCGTGCTGGGCATGGGCGTGGTGAAGAAGCAGTTCTTCCCCAACTCCGACCGTTCCGAGCTGATTCTCGAGGTGTACATGCCGCCCGGCAGTGCCTTCAAAAGCACCGAAGCGGTGGCCGCGCAGCTGGAAAAAGCCCTGCTGCAAGAGCCGCAAACCACACTGGTCGACACCTACGTGGGCGGCGGCGCGCCACGCTTCTTCCTGTCGCTGAACCCCGAACTGCCGGACCCGGCGTTTGCCAAGCTGATCGTGCAGACCCCGGACTCCCACGCGCGCGACGCTTTGAAACTGCGCATGCGTGAACGCATTGCGGCCGGTGAGTTTCCGGCCGCACGGGTGCGCGTGACGCAGTTGCTGTTCGGCCCGCCAGTGCCGTTCCCGGTGGTGTTCCGTGTGTCCGGCCCCAATGTGGATGTGCTGCGCGGCGTCTCCGAAGACGTGCGCAACGTGGTCGCCGCCAACAACCTGACCAAGGACGCCTTCCTCGATTGGGGCGAGCGCACCAGCGGTTATCGCCTGGTGCTGGATCAAGACCGCCTGCGTTTGCTGGGTTTCACGCCCAATGAAGTCAAGTCCCAGCTCAATGCCTTGCTCAGCGGCAACCCGATCACCGAAGTGCGTGAGGGCAACCGCACCGTCTCCGTGGTCGCCCGCGCCCAGGGCAGCCAACGCGAAGATCTCGGCAACCTCAACAACATGACCCTGACCAACAGCGCCGGCACCTCGGTGCCATTGGCCCAGGTCGGGCATTTCCAGGCAGTGATGGAAGAGCCGATCCTCAAGCGCCGCAACCGCGCGACCACCGTGGAAGTGCGCGCCGATATCATCGACGGCGTGCAACCGCCCGACGTGGAGATGGCCGTGTACAAAGACCTGCAACCGCTGATCGCCAAGCTGCCCTCCGGTTACCAGATCGACATCGGCGGCCCGGTGGAAGAAAGCGCCAAGGCCAACGTCGCCCTGGCCGCGCTGTTCCCGATCATGATCCTGCTGACGCTGACGGTGATCATGTTCCAGGTGCGGTCGTTCGGCGTGATGTTCATGGTCTTCGCCACGGCGCCGCTGGGGTTGATCGGCGCGGTGCCGACCTTGCTGCTGTTCAACCAGCCGTTCGGCTTCAACGCGATCCTGGGCTTGATCGGGATTGGCGGGATCCTGATGCGCAACACGCTGATCTTTACCGACCAGATCCGCCAGAACCAGGAGCACGGCATGGCGATTCGCGAAGCCATCGTCGAAGCCACGGTGCGCCGTGCACGGCCGGTGATCCTGACTGCACTGGCGGCGGCGCTGGCGTTTATTCCGCTGACCTTGTCGGTGTTCTGGTCGTCCCTCGCCTATGTGCTGATTGGTGGAGTGCTGGTGGGCACGCTGTTGACGCTGTTGTTTTTGCCGGCGCTGTGCAGTCTGGTGCTGGGGCGGGAGAAGACGAGGATTGTCGAAAAATCCCACGTAACTGCCGGATAAGCGCTACTCCCCTCCCCTGAAAAGGTCCGCAAAGTCCCTCGCCTGAATACACAGTGCGAGGGATTGCGGATGGATTTTCTTTCTAGTGCTTTGCCTTTTTGTGCGTCATCTGTGGGGAATCGGCGCCGATGACCCACCCTTCCCACATTGCCCTGATTGAATTTGAGCTGAATGGTTTCCATCAGAGCCTGGTGCTTTATCGCCAGCAGATGGACGCGTGGTATTCGCGTGCGCTGGATTCGGTGAGCCATGGGCTGGATATGCCGTCGCTGCTGGGAATGGATCGGGTGTTGCGGGTGGGTGATTCGCAGCGGGCGGTGAGCCTTTCCGATACCGACTTTTCGACCGTGGCTCAGTGTCCGGCGGGAGGCGAACTCAAGATCGAGAGCCTGTTCGAGTCGGTGTATGACGTGCCGATCGGCAATATCCCGGTGGAGGTGATCGGGCTGGATGACGGCAGTTCCACCGTGGTCATGTTGGATGACCAAGGCAAAGGCTCGCACCACTGCGCGGCGGGCGGGCGTTATCAGGTGCGGGTGCAGGGGGGCGTTTCTGCTGAGCAAGTGGACGCGTTGTTTGCCTCTTACGCGGGGCTGACCGGGGACTTGGAGCAGTGGCTTCGGTCTGAGTGGTCGGGTTTTAAACCGCACTGGGAGCAGTCCACCACCAGTGCGATTGGCAGCGGCGTACTGGCGGGCAGTTGGGCGGCGATTCGTGATGTGTGGGACAGCATCAAGCTGGTGCAGGCGATTCTTGATGACCCATTGAAGTATGTCGAACAGCTGGGCGCAGAAGCGGCCAAATTGGCACAGCTCGCCACCGATGCGCCCCAAGTCATGGAACAGGCGATGCTTTTGGCCAGTGATGAGGCGGCACTGTTCCTGATGCTGCGCACGGCGATGATCTGGTTGGACGCAATGCCGCCCGGTGAAATGGCCGAGATGGCGGCTGGCTTTGTGGTGTCGTTGCTGATTGATCTGGTGATTGGCGTGGTGTTGACCATCGCCTTGCCGGCGGCGGGTGTGGCGGGCAGATTCTTGAGGCGGCGGTGAGTTTTGTCAGGGGGCTTTTGGGGATCCTGACGAAGTTCATGCAGGCCGTGGATCGCTACAAGGCGGTCGCGGTTCGCGGTGTGGTTGGTGGGTTGAAGCAAGGCAGGCTGCAGATACGCTGGAAGGCGCGGCAGAACGCGGTGCTGAAGCAGGCGGAGCCTGTGGATGATGTGCCTGTTTCTGCTCGAAATCCGGCGGGGGATGCAGCTGCGTCGTCGGACAAGACGGCCACTAACGGCTGCCCGGTGTCGATGGTCACGGGTGAGGAACTGCTGACGCTCACCGATGGCACGCTGGACGGGATCTTGCCGTTTGAGTGGACGCGGCTGTATCGCACCAGTGCGGTGGAAGTGGACTGCGGGCTGGGGTTTGGTTGGAGTCACTCGCTGGCGCATCGGCTGAGTGTGTCCGGTGATTCGGTGGTGTGGACGGATCATGAGAACCGCACGACTACCCTGCCCTTACCCACGGTTTCTCGGCCGGCGATTACCAATAGCCTGGCCGAAGCTGCGATTTATCTGGGCGCTTTACCCGATGAACTGGTCCTGTCTCAAGGGTCACGTTTCTACCACTTCCGTGACGGTGTGCTGACGGCGATCAGCGATGCGTATGACAACCGACTGCGCATTTTCCGTAATTACTTGGGGCAGATTGAGCGGCTGGATAACGGCGTGGGGCGCTCGTTGTTTTTGCGCTATGCGTCGGGCCGCATCGTGGCGGTGGATTACCAGGTTGAGCGGGCGGTGGATGACGGTCCGTTTGTCTGGGTGACGGAGCAGAACGTTGTTGCCTACGCCTATGACGTGGCTGGACGACTGGTTTCAGCGACCAATGCCATAGGCGAAAGCGAGGTTTATCGGTACGACGAGCAGCACGTCATTCTTGAGCGTGGCTTGGCCGGTGGCGCGAGTTTCTTCTGGGCGTGGGAACGGTCTGGCAAGGCCACGCGGTGTGTCCGGCATTGGGCCAGTTTCTCGCAGATGGACACGCGCTATGCCTGGGATGACAACGGGCAGGTCACGGTGGTTAACGCCGATGGCAGCCAGGAAGTCTACGTGCATGACCAGCGAGCGCGGCTGGTGCAGCGGGTGGATCCTGACGGGGCCCAACATTTCAAATCCTACGATGACAAAGGCCGGCTGACGGTTGAGCAGGATCCGCTGGGGGCGATCACGGCGTATCAGTACGACGAAGCTGGACGGTTGGTGGCGCTGTTTCCGGGGGATGATGAGCCGACGACCTACGAGCATGACAACGGATTCGTACGGGTTGTGCGGCGTGGTGAAGCGGTTTGGAAGTATGAGCGTAATGACCAGGGCGACGTTACGCGTAGGACCGATCCTGACGGCAACTCCACGGACTACAGCTACAACAAATACGGGCAACTGACGCAGGTTTGGCTGCCGGATCACAGCTGTCATCGGCTGGTTTGGAATGAGCGTGGGCAGTTGCTTGAGGAGCAGTTGCCGACTGGAGGAATCAAGCGTTATCGCTATGACGATCTCGGGCGGCAGATTACGCGGGAAGATGAACACGGCGCGTTCACGCAATTTGAGTGGAACCACGTAGGACGATTAGTCCAAATCGTCTTGCCGAGCGGTGATACGCGTAAATATACCTACAACGCTTACGGAAAAATCACCTCCGAACGGGATGAACTCGGCCACGCCACCCGCTACGAATACGCCGACGGCCTGCACCTGATCAGTCGTCGCATCAATGCTGATGGCACGCAGGTCAAATACCGTTACGACAACACTCGTTTGCTGCTGACCGAGATCGAAAACGAGGTGGGCGAAACCTACCGGCTCCAGTATCACGCCAATGGCCTGATCCAACAGGAAGCCGGGTTTGATGGGCAGCGCACGGCTTACGCCTACGACCTCAATGGCAACCTGCAGGAAAAGACCGAACACGGTGATGACGGCAGTCAGCTGGTTACCCGCTACGAACGCGACTATGCCGGTCGGCTCGTAAGAAAAACCCTACCCGACGGCAACAAGGTCGATTACGCCTACGACCGCCAAGGCAATCTCCTCAGCGTCGAGGATGGCCACTGGGCGTTGGCCTACGAGTACGACAGCCAAAACCGCCTGACTGCCGAACACCAAGGCTGGGGCACGCTGCGCTATGGCTACGACACCTGCGGCCAACTGCAAAATCTACGTCTGCCGGACAACAACCGGGTGGTGTTCAACCACACCAAAGGTGGACACCTCGCCACTGTCGAGTTAAACGGCACGTTACTGACATCCCACCTGTTCAAAGCCGGCCAGGAACGCCAGCGCCAACAAGGCCAACTGATCAGCTACTACCACTACGACGACCAGCAACGCCTGCACGCCCACGCCGTCACCCAACAGCAAACTACCCTTTACCAACGCCACTACGACTACGACAAAGCCGGAAACCTCACTCGCTTGCTCGACACCCACAAAGGCGAACACCACTATCACTACGACCCACTAAACCGCCTCACCCACGCCGACCACTCCCAAGGCGAACAGGAACGCTTCGCCCACGACCCGGCCGGCAACCTGCTCATGCAAAACCGCCCCGGCCCCGACATCGTGGCGGGCAATCGCCTGATGATCCAAGGCGATCACCACTACGACTACGACGTCTTCGGCAACCTTATCCGCGAACGGCGTGGCAAAGGCCACGCACTCGTCACTGAATACCGTTACGACTGCCAGCATCGCCGGATCGGCATTAAAAAACCCAACGGCCAGACTGCCAGCTATCGCTATGACCCGTTTGGGCGGCGGATCAGCAAGACCGTGGATGGGGTTACGACCGAGTTCTTCTGGCAAGGCGACAAGCTAATCGCCGAGCACCACGAGGATCGCCACCGCAGTTACCTCTACGAGCCCGACAGCTTCCGGCCATTGGCGCTGCTGGATGGCTTTGGTCCAAAGGAAACCAAACCCTACCACTACCAACTCGACCACCTCGGTACGCCGCAGGAACTTACCACCCCGGTTGGAGAAATCGTCTGGTCAGCCCACTACCGCGCCTATGGCGAAATCAGCCGTCTCGACATAGGACAAGTCGACAACCCGCTGCGCTTCCAGGGTCAATACTTCGATCAAGAAAGCGGGCTGCACTACAACCGTCACCGCTACTACAATCCGGATATTGGTCGCTACTTGACGCCGGATCCGGTGAAATTGGTGGGGGGGATCAATGCGTACCAATACGTACCCAATCCTACGGGATGGGTGGACCCGCTAGGGTTAAGCTCATGCCCTGGGGGAAATGGTTGCGAGCAAGGCACCATTTCTCAACGCTCTTCGTCAAGCATCAATGACGGAGAGCCCGCTTTACCGCAACTGACGCGTGCTAAGCGGCAGGCAAGAATTGATGAGCTGGCTGAGTCAAACATTCATCGGCGATTATCGGAGCTTGAGACATCAATTCCAGGAGCACACTTCTTGGAAAAACATGGAGCCCAGACCTCTTTGGAGTCCCAACTGGAACGGGTGGCAACGGCAAAAAACCCAACTACCGGCGAAATTGAGACCTTTGACAGGGGAAGAAGAGCAGGCACACCAAGACTACCAAGTGCTGCCACGCATTTTCTTAGGGAAACTCTGAAAAAGACTTTCAGATTTGGTGAAATAGCCGCC
>NZ_AOHM01000133.1:0-245733 GCF_000510895.2 Pseudomonas sp. FH1 | reverse complement strand
TGTCCGAAAGGATTATTTTGAAAATAAATCCTCAAAGACAGTTGCTCCTACCGGTTGGGAATGTTTCCAAATTATACGAAGGGTGGGTTTTCCAGGCGATGCTTCAACTGGTCCAGGGCAATGGTCGACAACTCGATCATGCGCTCATGCAAAGTGGCCAGTTGCAGCTCGGTTTCGTAGGTCAACACCCGCTTGAACAGCGTGCCGCCCTGATGGGGCAGCAGGAAGTAGTGAATGGAGCCATCCACGGCCAGGGACGTAAACACCGTCTTGAATTCGCCAGGGCGCCGGGCGATCTGCACGCGGTAACTCATGGGGACACGCACCCCCAGCAGGTCGATGAACTCGGTAAACCGTGCGCCTGCGGGCAGTGAACCGGTGGTGCCGGTGTCGGCACTGAGGGACGTGGGATGCCATTCGTGCCAGCGATCCGGCTGGGTCACATAGTCGTAGACGGCTTCGATAGGCGCTCGGATAAAGCGTTCCTGACTGATCCGCTCCAAACGGACCGACTGCTCGGCAGCTCGCATGGCACACCTCCTGTGTTGCGACTAGGAACTGTCAGAATAGTCCCACTCCCGCACATTGCACGGGAGTGTTTCAGCCGTTTATCACTGCACCTTGAATCGACCCATCAACGCGATCACCCGGCCATTCGCCTCCAGCAGGCTTTGGGTATTGGTTTCAGTGGCATGGCCGCTCTGTACCAGCTCTTCGACCATTTGTCGGATCTGCACCATGCTGCGGTTGATCTCCTCGGTCACCGCGCTCTGCTGCTCGGCCGCTGTGGCGATCTGGGTGCTGAGGTTGTTGATATGGCTAACCGAACCGGCCATTTCATCCAGGCCGGTGTTTACCCGTGCCGTGGCATCCGCCGCCGACTGGCAACTGGCCTGGGTGTTTTCCATGGCGGCCACCGAGGAACTGACGCCAGCGGTCAAGCGCGTGAGCATGTCGTTGATCTGCGAGGTGCTGGCCTGGGTGCGTGCCGCCAGCGCACGCACTTCATCGGCCACCACCGCAAAGCCCCGGCCTTGCTCGCCGGCGCGTGCGGCTTCAATTGCCGCGTTGAGGGCGAGCAGGTTGGTCTGGCCGGCAATCGCACCGATTACGCCAAGGGTTTCGGTGATGCGTGCTGCGTCCTGGCGCATGTTTTCCACGCTGTGGGTGGCGCTGGACACTTCGCCGATCAAGGCGCTGACACTGGTGGAGGCTTCGCCCACCACCACGCGGGAACGATCGGCATGCTCATTGGCGCGCTGGGTGAATGCGGCGGTTTCGGCGGCGTTTTGCGCAACGGTGTCGGCGGTGGAGCTCATTTCGGTGATGGCGGTGACCGTCTGATCGGTCTCCGAGGCATGCCGCACCAGGATCTGGTTGGTGTGCGCCGAGGTCCGCTGCAGTTGCTCCAGGCTCGACGACATGGCGCCGGTGGCCTGGGTCACTTCACCGATCATGTTCTGCAGGTAGACGATAAAACGGTTCACCGAATGGCCAATCGCGCCCAACTCGTCTTCGGCACGGATGGTGATGCGTCGCGTCAGGTCGGCATCGCCGGCAGACAGTGCGTCGATATTGGCTTTGAGTGACTTCATGCGCTGCACCAATTGGCGGATCGCATACACCGCGAGCAGCACCAGCAACAACACCATGGGGATTTGCAGCAGGGCCAGGGTGCCGAGTACGTCATCGCGTTGGGCGGTGATCAGAGAGGTGGGCAGGGCGGTGGCGAGGAACCACGGTGTGCCTGCGATCGGGCGCATATAGAAGGTGCTGGCCACGCCCTGGTTGTCGAATTCGCCGCGTTGCAGCGCTTGGTCTCGATTAACCAGGGCCTTGCTGATTTGGGCAGCAAACGCCGAGGTTCCGGCAAGTTCGCTGATGTTTTTCAACACCACCGGACCGCTGATCCGCGAACTGTTGCTGATGATCTTGCCGTCGCCCTCGACGATCAGCATTTGCCCGCCGATGTCTTTTTCTTTGCTGGCCACCAGGTCATTGAAGAAACCCAGGGTCACGTCGATGGTGGCGACGCCGTAGGGCACGCCGTCGCGCTGGATCGCCATGGCGCAATTGGTGCGCGGCTCCTGGCTGGCGTCGTCCTTATAGGCGGCGGCCCAAGCGCATTGCCCACGCGGGGAGGCCAGGCCGCCTTTGTACCAGCTCTGGTCGTAATAGTTGGGCGCAGGGTCGCTGTTCCAGAAGGTGTTGACGGCCAGTTTGCCCGAGGCATCGCGGTGCCAGAACGTACTGTGCTTGTTACGCCCCGGTGTGCGCTGGTTGGGCAACGGCCAGATCCCGCCGCCGAAGACTTTCAGCTCGCCATACTGGTCGACCAGGCCAGGCAGGACCTTGTCGATGGCATCGCTGTCAAGCAACGGGACCGTCTGGGTGATGCTGCGTTGCTGTGACTGAACCTTGTTCAGCTCGCCCTGGATCTGTTCAGCCACCTCGGCGATACGATTGAGTACCACCTGTTCTTCGGTGTGACGCAGCGTGGGCGCGACCAACTGGCCGATACCCACGACGGTCAACACAAATAACACCAGGACGAAGAGCACCAGGAACAGGGTATAGCGGGCTTGGATGGAGCGCAGTGGGGGCATGGGGTCGTCCTTACGAAGCGTTTATGACCGACGCGGCTTTGTTAGAGCTTCGTCGGGATATCGGCTTGGCGAGGAAGAGCTTTAGGTACGATCGTGCAAGAAAAAAGCGCCCGTTGAGGGCGCTCCTTCGCTTAGATATCCAGCATGGCCATGACCGCTTCCGGGTAACGCAGGCCGGCGGTTGCTTCGACGGGGAAGATCGCTTCCAGCGCCGCCAATTCGGCCGGGTTGAGGTGGATCGCGAGGGCGGCCACATTCTCTTCCAAGTACTTGCGCTGCTTGGTGCCAGGAATCGGAATGATGAAGTTACCTTGCGCCAACACCCAGGCCAGTGCGAGTTGCCCGGCGCTCACGCCTTTGTCGGCGGCCAGTGCCTGCACCTGCTTCACCAGTTCCAGGTTTTTGCCGAAGTTCTCCCCCTGGAACCGCGGGCTGAAGCGGCGATAGTCATCTGCACTGAAGTCATCCGGGCTTTGCAGGGCGCCGGTCAGGAAGCCCCGCCCCAGAGGGCTATAAGGTACAAAGGCAATGCCGAGGCGCTGGCAGGCGGCAAGACAGCCGTTGTGTTCCTGATCACGGCTCCACAGCGAATATTCGCTTTGCAGGGCGCTGATCGGATGCACCTTGTGGGCACGCTCCAGGGTGGCGGCGGACGCTTCGCTCAAGCCCAGATAACGCACCTTGCCCTGTTGCACCAACTCGGCCATGGCGCCGACGGTTTCTTCGATGGCAACCTGCGGGTCGATACGATGCTGGTAATACAGGTCCAGGGTGTCCACGCCGAGGCGTTGCAGCGTGCCGTCAATCGCCTTGCGGATGTACTCGGGACGCCCGTTGACGCCACGCAGCGCCGGGTTGGCCGGGTCGCGCACGATGCCGAACTTGCTGGCCAGGAACACCTGGTCGCGTTTGCCGGCAATGGCTTTGCCGATCAGTGCTTCATTGGTATGCGGGCCGTAGATGTCGGCGGTATCCAGAAAGTTGATACCAAGTTCCAGCGCGCGGTGCAGGGTCGCGGTGGCTTCCCGGGTGTCGCTGCCGGGCGTGTAGAAATCGCTCATGCCCATGCAGCCGAGGCCGATGGCGGAGACGAGTGGGCCGTTGTTACCGAGTGGACGAGTGTGCATGGGGAGAGCTCCTGGTTGGGAAGGCCTGCATTGTCACGCTCGACAAAATCGGGATAAACCGGCTAAAAGCACTAACACTATTCGGTATTTCTAAATAATCAGCTCAAGGAGCCGACGCTTGGACCGTTTCAACGCGATGCGCGTGTTCACCCGGATCGTCGAACTGCGGGGCTTTGCCAAGGCCGCCGACAGCCTGCAACTGCCCCGCGCCTCGGTGACCGTACTGATCAAGCAGTTGGAGGCGCACCTTGGCGTGCAACTGTTGCAACGCACCACGCGGCAGGTCAGCCCTACATTGGATGGCGCTGCGTATTACCAGCGCTGCGTGCAATTGCTGTCGGACCTTGAGGAAACTGAAGCGGTGTTTTCCGCCAGTCGGCAGAACCCACGCGGCACGTTGAGCATTGATATGCCGTCGGGCATCGGCCGTTTTCTGGTGATACCCGCACTGCCCACGTTCACCGCACTGTATCCGCAGATTGAATTGGAAATCGGCTTGAATGACCGGCCGGTTGACCTGATCCGTGAAGGCGTCGATTGTGTGCTGCGCGGTGGCCTCGCGCTGGATGATTCGCTGGTGGCGCGGCCGCTGGCGATGATGGATCAAATCACCCTGGCCAGCCCCGCTTACCTTGAGCGTATGGGGGTGCCCGAAACGCTCGACGACTTGGCCCACCATCAGATGGTCGAATACGTCTCGGCCGCCAGCGGCAAACGGTTTGGCTTGGAGTTTCTACTCGCCTCCCAGTTGCGTACGCTCAACCTGCCAAAGGTGGTCGCGGTCAACAGCGCCGACGGCTACTTCTGCGCTTGCGAAGCGGGCTATGGGTTGATCCAGGCGCCGTACTATCACGCCAGGCAGCGACTGGCCCAAGGCACGCTGGTGGAAGTGCTGCCCCGGTTTGGCGTGCCGTCCATGGCCTTGACGGCGCTGTATCCTCCGCACCGCCAACTGTCCCAGCGCGTACGCGTGTTTGTGGACTGGCTGGTCGAACTCTGCGCCGCTCCCGGCACCGGCTTGCGCCGCTAAGCCTGTGCCTTGCGATAGGCTCCAGGCTGCTGCCCCGTCACCTTGTGAAACGCCCGGGTAAACGCCGCCACCGACTGATAACCCACGGCCAGCGCGACATCCGCCACCGTCTGGTCCTGCTTGAACAACTGGCAGGCATGGCGTATGCGCATCATCAGCAGCACTTGCCCCGGTGACTGCCCGCACAGTTCATTGAAGCGCTTGAAAAACGCCGAACGCGACAGCCCGGTGCAAGCGGCCATGCTTTCCAGGGTCCAGGCATCGGCCGGGTGCGCGATCAGCTGTTCCAGCAAACCGGCAAACGCCGGCTGCCGACCCAGTGCCGCCAGGCCGCCCAGTTCGCTGTTGTCCAGCACCTGTTGGCGCAGTACATACAGAAACAGCAAGTGGCAAAGCCGTTCAAGCAAGGCCGAAGAGGGCGCAGGCAGGCGCTGGCATTCTTGCAGGATCAGTTCGAACAGGTTGCGCGCGGCAGTCAGTGAGGGATCGCCCGCCCGCAGGATGATCCACGCGGGCAGGGTGTCGACGATCATCGCCGACAGACCGGACTGGAAGTGAAAGAACCCGCACACCAGGCCGACGCCATCGTGGGCGGCGCTTTCCAGGGGCACCATTGGCACACGCGGGCATTCCTGCGCACCCACCGCCGTGGGCTCGCCGGAGAGGCGATATTCCAGGTCGCGCAGCAGGAACACCGCATCGCCGTTATCGAGGCGATGAGGCGTGGCGTCGCCGTCGATATGCAGCCAGCACTGGCCCTGCACAATCAGGTGAAAACTCGCGCTCGCCAGGCCATGGGTGCTCGCATGCCAGTCGCCGCAATAACGACCCACATGGAACAGGCTGGTGTCGAGTTCGAGGCTGTCTAATAACCAATCGACAAGTGCACTGGACGAATTCATCTAATGGAAAGACTCAAGAGCAAGTAATCGCTACTTTAGACTATTGAGGCGATTTTTTATAACCAACAGACTGGGTACACGAACTCATCAGGAGACCCCTCCATGTCCCGTGTACCCTTGCTCACCCCTGAAACTGCGCCGGAAGCGGCCAAGCCTTTGCTGGAAAACGCACTGAAAGGCTCGGGCTTCATTCCCAATCTACTGGCAGTGCTGGCCAATGCGCCCGCCGCGTTGGAAACCTACATCACCGTCTCCGCTTTGAACGCCAAATCTGAACTGGGCCTGGCCGACCGCGAAGTGGTCCAACTGATTGCCGCCACCACTCACGGTTGCGATTTCTGCGTGGCCGGCCACACCGCCGTCGCGCGTAACAAAGCCAAGTTGCCGGAAAGCGTCATCGAAGCCCTGCGTCAACGTGGCGAGCTGCCCGATGCCCGTTATGAAACCCTGGCGGCCTTCACCCGCGAAGTGATCGCCACCCGGGGTGATGTGAGTGATGCGGGCTATGACGCATTCCGCGCCGCCGGTTACACCGAAGGCCAGGCCCTGGAGGTGATTCTGGGCGTCAGCCTGGCAACCTTGTGCAACTTCGCTAACGTGTTTGCTCGTACTCCACTCAACCCGGAGCTGGCGCAATATCGTTGGGAAAAGCCCGCAAGTTGAAGTTGGCCCACCTGCTGTAAAGGAGAAACAGGAATGCTTGACCCCATCTTGAGCCGTTGGCTCGACATCCAGGCGCAGGCCTTGGACGTGGGCAGTTGCGATCCACAGGAAGTGCTGCCACGGCTGGCAGAGGCCAACGTATTACGCATCGGCGTGCCGACTCATCTGGGCGGCCTGGGCGGTGATGTGGCGGGCGCCGTAGAGGCCATCGCCAACGTTGCCAGCCATTCCCTGGCGGCGGCATTCGTGTGCTGGGGCCAGCGCTCGTTTATCGAGTATCTGCTGCAGAGTCCCAATGCGCGGCTGCGTGAACAGCTGCTGCCCGATTTGCTCAGCGGCAAGCTGGCGGGGGCGACGGGGCTGTCCAACGCGATGAAGTTCTTGTCGGGCATCGAGGCGCTGCAGATCAGCGCCGAACCGTCCAACGACGGCTGGACCCTCAACGGCCGCCTGCACTGGGTGACCAACCTGCGCAAGAACGGTTTTGTCGCGGCGGCGGCCATTGAGCACGCGGGCGGTGGTGCGCCGTTTATCCTGGCGATTCCGGACTCGGTGGCGGGTTTGCAGCGTTCTCGCGACCTGGAATTGCTCGGCTTGCAGTCAAGCAATACGGCGGCCCTGGATCTGGAACGCGTGGAGCTGAGTCGCGACTGGCTGCTGCACGAAGACGCGCGCAAATTCCTGCCGGCGGTGCGCCCGGCGTTCCTGGGCCTGCAGTGCGGGATGTCCATCGGGTTGGCGCGTCGTTCCCTGGCGGAAGTCGCCAACCACCTGGGCGCGACCCGCACGGTGCTGCGCGAAGAGTTGGAAACCCTGCGCGTGACCCTGGACCATTTGGTCAACGACTTGAAAAGTGGCCTGTTGGCAGGGCGTTTTGCCGCCGAACCGGTGCCGTTGTTCAAGCTGCGCATCGCCCTGGCGGAGACCGCCGCCAGCGCCGTGCAGCTGGAGTTGCAGGCCAGCGGCGGCAAGGCTTATCTCACCGCCCACGGCAGTGGTTTCGCACGACGTTGGCGTGAATCGGCGTTTGTGCCGATCGTGACGCCAAGCCTGGTGCAATTGCGTACCGAACTGCAGCGGCAGGCCAACCTATGACAGCGGCCGTATTGAGTGCCCAGGGGATTTGCCTGGGCTATGCCAGCGGGCCGGTGTTGCAGCACTTCGACCTGCACTTGCAACCCGGTGAAGTGGTGTCGATCCTCGGTCCCAGCGGCGTGGGAAAGTCCAGCCTGTTGCGCGTCCTCGCCGGTTTGCAGGCACCGCAGGGCGGCAGTGTGCGCGTGCTGGGCGAGCCGTTGAACGGTCCTCATCCACGCGTGGCGGTAGCCTTCCAGCACCCGAGCCTGCTGCCCTGGCTGAACCTGGAAAAGAACGTCGCCTTCGGCCTGGATTTCGCTCGGCAACCCCATCTGAGCGCTGACGAGCGCCGCCAGCGCGTCGACCATGCCATCGCCGCCGTCGGCCTGGAGCATGCGCGGCAGCACTTCCCGGCGCAGTTGTCCGGCGGCATGGCCCAGCGCACGGCGTTGGCCCGCTGCCTGGCACGCCAGCCCCAGGTGCTGTTGCTGGATGAACCCTTCGGCGCCCTGGACGAAGTAACCCGCGCCGATATGCAGCACCTGTTGCTCAAGGTCAACCGCGAGCAAGGCTCGGCGGCAGTGCTGATCACCCATGACATTGACGAAGCGCTGCTGCTGTCCGACCGCATCCTGCTACTGGGTAACCGCCCGGCGCGGACGTTGGGCGAATGGCTGATCGACCTGCCGCAACCCCGCGAAGAACAGGTGGAAGCCATCGGCGCGCTGCGTATCGACATCCTTAAAACCCTACGGCAGGCGAGCCGCCCTCAAACCAACCCCCTTGATCTGCTGGAGCCTGCCCATGTGCCTGGATGACCTGACCCATTCGCGCCGCGACTTTCTCAAACTTTCCGCCGTACTCAGCGCCGCCGGTGCCTTGCCGCTGCTCAGCAGCTTGCAAGCCCGCGCCGCCAGCGAGCCGGATGCACCGGTACGCATCGGCTACCTGCCGATAACCGACGCCACGCCGCTGCTGGTGGCGCACAACAACGGCCTGTTCGAAGCCGAAGGCATCAAGGCCGAACGCCCGGTGTTGCTGCGCAGTTGGGCGCAGGTGATCGAGGCGTTTATCTCGGGCCAGGTCAATGTGATTCACCTGCTGTCGCCGATGACCGTGTGGGCACGTTATGGCAGCAAGGTGCCGGCCAAGGTGGTGGCGTGGAACCATGTGGGCGGCTCCGGCCTGACCGTGGCGCCGGGCATCACCGATGTGAAGCAACTGGGCGGCAAATCAGTGGCGATTCCGTTCTGGTACTCGATCCATAACGTGGTGGTGCAGCAACTGTTCCGTGACAACGGCCTCACGCCAGTGGCGCGGGCGGCGGGCAGTGCGATTGCGGCCAATGAGGTCAACCTGATCGTGTTGCCACCTTCGGACATGCCACCGGCCCTGGCCAGCCAGCGCATCGACGGTTACATCGTCGCTGAGCCGTTCAATGCCCTGGCGGAAAACCTCAAGGTCGGCCGCGTGCAGCGCTTTACCGGCGACGTGTGGCGCAACCACGCGTGCTGCGTGGTGTTCATGCACGAACACGACCTGATCAATCGCCCGGAGTGGTCGCAGAAGGTGGTGAACGCCATCGTCAAGGCGCAGGTCTGGACCCGCGACAACCGCGAAGAAGCGGTGAAGCTGCTGTCCAAGGACGGCCCGAACCGCTACACCCCGCATGCCGAGCCGGTATTGAGCAAGGTGTTGGCGCCGGCTGCCGCCGACCGTGCCGCCTACCTGGCAGACGGTGCGATCCAGCACGGGAATTGGGATGAACACCGCATCGACTTCCAGCCGTATCCATTCCCCAGCTACACCGAGGAACTGGTGCGGCGCCTGAAAGACACCTTGATCGAGGGTGATAAGAAATTCCTCGCTGACCTCGACCCGGCGTTCGTCGCCAAGGACCTGGTGGACGACCGTTTCGTGCGCAACGCCATCGAGGCCGTGGGCGGCATGAAGACCTTTGGCTTGCCGGACGGCTATGCGCGGCAAGAGGAGATCGGCGTTTGAACAACCGTGAAATCCCGGGCTAGTTGCTCGGGTTGAGTGGCTTGGCGGGGTTGCTGTTGCTTTGGTGGCTGGGGGTCAAGGTGTTCGGCGCGACGGATGGATTGTCTGCGCGTTTTTCCCTGGCCGCCACCTTCGGTAGCCTGTGGGAATTGCTGGGACGCGGTGAGCTGTATCTGCATATTGCGGTGAGCCTGAAGCGCATTTTTGTCGGGTTGTTCCTGGCCTTGGTGATCGGCGTTCCGTTGGGGCTGCTGGTGGGCCGTTCGCGCACGCTGGAAGCGGCGACCACGCCGGCCTTTCAGTTCCTGCGCATGATCTCGCCGCTGTCGTGGATGCCCATCGTGGTGATGCTGATGGGAGTAGGGGACCAGCCGATCTATTTCCTGCTGGCGTTTGCCGCCGTGTGGCCGATCATGCTCAACACCGCGGCCGGCGTACGCCAGTTGGACCCGCGCTGGCTACAGCTGAGCAGCAGCCTGAGTGCGACGCGCTGGGAGACCTTGCGCCGGGTGATCATTCCCGGTGTGGTCGGGCATGTGCTGACCGGCGTGCGTTTGGCCATCGGCATTTTGTGGATCGTGCTGGTGCCGTGCGAAATGCTCGGGGTCAGTGCCGGGCTGGGCTATTACATCCTCGACACCCGTGATCGGCTGGCCTATTCGGAGCTGATGGCGATGGTGTTGTTGATCGGGTTGCTGGGCTTTGCGCTGGATGCCTTGGCGCGCTGGCTGCACCAGCGTTGGGTGCACGCCGGCTGATTGGTCGAGCCAAAGTTTTTCATCGCCTGTAACATGAGCGCCTGTCGGACCTGTTCGCCCTTGCGCGCAGGGCAGGTTCGACGCTTTATTTTTCAGGTTCGGGAACCCGTCATGACACAAAAGCAACGTTTGAAATATTCGATTCTGATTGCCCTGGCCGTACTGGCGACGATGTTTGGCCTGTCCTACTTGCAGAACACCGGGGTTATCAGTGAGAAGACGTTCCAGACCATCGCCATTGCCGTCGCAGTGGTCGTGGTGGTGATCAACGGCATCATGCGCCGCAAGGTCAAGCTCTAAGGGCGATCAGGCGCGACCTTCGAGCACCTTGGCAGCCTCTTCATGGAGGCTGTAGCTTTTATCCGCATTGAGGGTGATCACGCCCTCGCTGCACAGGCGCTTGAGCACCTCGCGCACGCTGAGAAACGACAACGGAATGCCCAGCTCCAGCAGATGGCTGTGCACGCCGCGTACCCCGAGGGTGCGCTGGTTGTCGGCGGCAGTGAGCAGGGCGTCGATGACCTTCAGCCGGATCAGGCTGGTGCGCAAGCCAAAACACTTGAGCAGGTGGCGGATACGCTGGTTGCCTTGCTGTTCGGGCGTTTTGCCGAACGCTTGTGCGCCGTTGCCGAAACTGGCCTCGGCAGCCGGTGAATGTCCATCCGTGGGCACTTGCGGGTTGTACATGCAAAAACTCCTTATCAGAGCCTGATCAGGAAAAAATGAGCGCTCTTAGTTAATAAGACGAACGAGCGAGCAAAATCATGAAGTGCCGGATGTAGAAATTTTGTCGGTATCTGTTTTGTCACATCCGCTCTGCCTTAAATAAACGTGCCGTCGCGCTAAATTATTCCTGGTGGTTTGCGTTCTTACGGTGGGGTTATTACCCCTTGTGAGGCGGTTAAATCTGACGGTGGAGTTTGCGTGATTATTTCCAATGGGTTGTCCAGGGTAGGTGTGGCGGGCATGTTGCTGGGGTTGAGCCTGGCCGCCTCGGCGCGGGAACCGGTGACGCAAGCGTCGGCGGATATCCGGCGCACCAGTTACGGCGTACCGCACATCCGCGCCAACGATGAGCGTGGCCTGGGGTTCGGCATCGGCTACGCCTACGCCCAGGACAACCTGTGCCTGCTGGCCAATGAAGTGGTCACCGTGAATGGCGAGCGCGCCAAGTTCTTCGGCCCCGAGCAGGCGACCCTGGAAGAGCGTAACAACCTGGCCAGTGACGTGTTTTTCACGTGGCTGAACACGCCGGAATCGGTCGCCTCGTTCTGGAAGGCGCAAAGCCCGCAGATCCAGCAACGTATCCAAGGTTATGTGGCCGGCTACAACCGTTACCTGAAAGAGCAGGGCGCTCCGGCGCAGTGCCAGGCGGCGTGGGTGCGGCCATTGGTGGCTGAAGACTTGGTCAAGCTGACCCTTAGGTTATTGGTGGAGGGCGGTGTCGGCCAATTCGCTGAAGCCTTGGTGGGTGCGACGCCGCCCCAAGCCACAGCAAGTGTACCGACCGACTCGAAAGCCTTTGAACTGGCCGCCGCCAATCAGCAGCGCTTCGCCTTTGATCGCGGCAGTAACGCCGTGGCGGTCGGCCGTGATCGCTCGTTCAACGGGCGCGGCATGCTGCTGGCCAACCCGCACTTCCCGTGGGTGGGCGGCATGCGTTTTTATGAGATGCACCTGACCATCCCTGGTCAGTTAGATGTCATGGGCGCGGCGCTGCCGGGCCTGCCGGTGATCAATATCGGCTTCAACCAACACGTGGCGTGGACTCACACCGTGGACACGTCCAAGCACTTCACCCTGTATCGCCTGACCCTGGACCCGAAGGATTCCACGCGCTACCTGCTTGATGGCAAATCCGTCGCCCTGGATAAAACCACGGTGACGGTGCAGGTCAAACAAGCCGATGGCAGCCTCAAGGGTCAGTCGCACACCGTCTATAGCTCGCAATTCGGCCCGGTGGTGCAATGGCCGGGCAAGCTCGACTGGGACAACCGCTACGCCTTCAGCCTGCGTGACGCCAACCTGGGCAACGACCGTGTGCTGCAACAGTGGTACGCGATGAACCGCGCGGGCAGCCTCGATCAACTGAAAACCTCGGTGCACACTCTGCAAGGTATTCCGTGGGTCAACACCCTGGCCGCCGATGACCAAGGCCAGAGCCTGTATATGAACCAGTCGGTGGTGCCCAACGTCAGCGCGGCCAAACTCGCGCAATGCAGCGACCCCCGTGCAGGCCTGCAGATGATCATGCTCGACGGCGCCCACAGCGCCTGCGCCTGGGACATTGACCCGCGCGCAGCCCAGGCCGGCATTTTTCCGGCCGAGCAACTGCCGCAACTGCAACGCACCGACTACGTGCAGCACTCCAACGACTCGGCCTGGCTGGCCAACCCCAAGGCGCCGCTCACCGGCTTCTCCCCAGTGATCAGCCAGGACCATATCGGCCTCGGCCCGCGCGCGCGTTTTGCCTTGCAACGCCTGCAATCCCTGGACAAACCGATCGGTGTCACCGACCTGCAAAACATGGTGATGGACAACGAGGTGTACCTGGCGGGCCAAGTCATGCCCGACCTGCTCGCATTCTGCGCCAAACACCTCGGCGCGGACGCCACTGCGCTGCAGCCCCTGTGCACCGACTTGAAAAACTGGGACCAGCGCGCCAACCTCGACAGCGGCATCGGCCTGATGCACTTCATCAACCTGGTGCAACACCTGCAGCAAATCCCCGACGCCTGGCGCGTCGCCTTCGACCCGGCCCAGCCCCTCACCACGCCACGCGGCCTGTCCATCGAACGCGCGGATGTCGCCAAAGCCCTGCGCGACGCCATGCTGGCGTCCACCGCCGACGTCGCCAAACTCGGCCTCACCGCCAACAGCACCTGGGGCGACGTCCAAGTCTCCGGCCAAACCCCGATCCACGGCGGCCCGCAAGAGCTGGGAATCTACAACGCCATGCAAACCGTGCCCCGCGCCGACGGCAAGCGTGAAGTGGTCAGCGGCACCAGCTACCTGCAAATCGTCACCTTCGACGACCAGGGGCCCCATGCCCAAGGCGTACTCGCGTTCTCCGAGTCCAGCAACCCAGCGTCCAAACACGCCAAGGACCAGACCCAAGCCTTCTCCCAGAAAAAACTCAGCCCATTGCCCTTCACCGAAGCCCAAATCAAGGCCGACCCGCACTATCAACAGTTGCGCATCAAGGAGTAGGGCAGGTGCGCAACCCCTTGATGCCAATACGAAATATTTTTGAAATCAAGGGGTTGCACGCTTTGGCAAATACGTACATAATGGCGCCCATCGAACGCAACGAAGCATTAAAAACTTCAATGTTTTCAATGAGTTAGAGTAGAGGCAGGGTTTCATAACCCACTCAAGTTTTTATGCGGTGAGTGTCAGCAGTCAGGACATTGATCGTTTGAGGCCGAGTAGCAAAATGGTTATGCAGCGGATTGCAAATCCGCCTACGCCGGTTCGATTCCGACCTCGGCCTCCACTCTTAGAAACCCCGTAGATTAACGTCTACGGGGTTTTTTATTGGCTTTGAAAAAGTTTTGGAAGTCTGGCGCGTTAGGAGTTGACTCTGAAACGCCTTGCCATTGCGTAAGGCTTTCTGCCGTTCGTCCAGTACATCGCACTCGCTGACCACTGCCTGATCCCATGTTTAAGCGCCGATATCCCGAGCGTAAGAACGGAGAGCCAGCATGGAAATCAATGAAAATGCCCCTGGGAATATTTCTCAGCAGGATGTAACCCGCGGCACCGACAATGAGAGAGGGCACGATCCGAAGCGCGATGAGGAGGGTGTTCCGTTGCCGCCGGACGATGACGCGCCTCTTGAAGAGGACATGTCGGATGTAGACGCCGCTGATTCAGTGGCGAGCGAGCATCCCGACAACTGAACATTTGTAATTCCATGAGCCCGACCGCTGCGTCGGGCTTATAGGACCTCAGACCTGACGATCCGCTGGTCTTTGACCTCACCTGCATACACCCGCAATTTCTCCTGCTGCGCCGCCAGCAACGCGCAAATCTTCATCAATGCCACCGCCTCATCCGGCGTCCTGCCGCTGGCTGCCAACGTGGTCAGCTCCACCACCGACCACCCAATCACCGCCGCCGCATCTTCCAGGTCGTAGAACAATTCCTGCTGCGCCGTCCTGGGCCCGTCGAGGCCTTTTATCAACTCATCCATTCAGGCTCCTCGCCGCTTGAGTTCAAGCTCCATCACGTCCATTCCAATTTCAGCCAGGTCCGTCTTGAATGGAGTTTCTCCGATCCACTTGAACCCAAACGCCGCATAAAACCGTCGTGCATCGGGATTGGACTTGAGCACCGTCAGCCACAGCGAGCGCTCACCACGCTCTACAGCCTGGTCGCAAATGAACTGCATAAATCGCTTGCCATACCCGCGCCCGGCGGCGGATTTGAGAAAGTAGATCTTGCGCAGTTCTGCGCCAACTTCACCTGTTATGGGCGCCGGCGCCGACCAGTTGACCTTCGCCAGGCCGACGACTTGCGCGTTGTCATCCGACGCGAGCAGCCATGAATGGCTGTCGGGCATTTCGAGTGATTGGCGCAAGGCGTCGTGGGAAAAGTCCCGATCCAGGAACGCCTGCAATCCGCCGGGCGACCAGATCTGCGCAAAGTGTTCTCGATAGGTGGTACAGCCGACTTCGCGCAGGGCTTCAAGGTCGGCTGGGGTCGCTTGATGAATACGGAGCATGGTTCCCTCGTGTCTGGCGGCGCTGTGCAAGGAAGTGTGTCACAACGTCCAGCCCAGCCCCAATGCCTTGTGCAACGAAGCAAAATCCTTGAGCAATTCCGCATCCCCCGAGATTCGACTTTCCTGGGCCTGGTAGCGCGTGCGCTCTGTATCCAGCCAATCCAGGGTGCTGGCTGTGCCCGCTCGATAGCGCTGGCGGGTCAGGTCTGCCGCACGCACGGCCGAGGCTTCCACACTGCGCAGCAGCACCACGTTCTGGCGCTGGTGACCGTATCGAGCCAGGGCGACATCGGCATCACGCAGTGCACTCAACACCACACTTTTGTACTGCGCGAGCGCTTCGTCGTGACCGGCTTCGGCGCCTTTGACGCTGGCGGCAACGCGACCGAAGTCCAGGGCGTTCCAGGTCAGGCGTGGCAGGATCAACCAACTGCCGTTGGTCTTGCGGGCGAGGTGGCCGGGGTCGCTGGCGGAGAATGACAGGTCACCCATCAGGCTGAGCTTGGGAAACCAGTCGGCGGTTTGTTCGCCAATCTGGGCGTTGCTGGAGGCCAGTTTGCGTTCGGCCACGCGGATGTCGGGACGGGCCTTGAGGAGGGCGGCGGGGTCTGCCACGGGCACCGCGCTGGGAATGGCGGGCAGGGCCTGGGCGGTGGCGAGGCGGCCGTCCAGCTCGCCGGGTTCCAGGCCGCAGAGCAAGCCGAGTTGGTCCAGGGATTCAACGATGGCAGCTTGCAATGGCAGGCGTTGGGCCTGGGTGTTTTCTGCCTGCGTGAGGACTTGTTCGAGTTGCAGTTGGGAGGCCACGCCGCGACTGCGACGCTGCTGGGTCAGGTCGAGGGCCTGGTTTTCGATGTCGACGCTGGCTTCAACCAACGCTAATCGTGCTTGCTGGTCGCGCAGGTCGGTGTAGGCCTGGACCACTTCGGCCGACAGTTGCACCTGGGCGTCGGCCAGTTGGGCTTGGGCCGCGTCGGCTTCCGCTTGCGCCGCTTCGACTGCGCGGCGGGTGCCGCCGAACAGGTCGGCTTCCCAGCTGGCATCGAAGCCGGCGAGGTAGAGCGTCAACGGGCCACGGCCGCCGCCACCGCTGCCACCCAATGCGGAGGTGTCGGGTGAGCGCAGTTTCAACATCGCGGCGTCGCCGGTGACCTTGGGCAGGGCGTCGGCGCGGGCACCGCTGAGGCTGGCGCGGGATTGCTTCAAGCGCGCCTGGGCGGTGGCGATGTCGGGGCTGTTTTTCAGCGCCATGTCAACCAGTTCATTGAGCTGCGGGTCATTCAGCGTTCGCCACCACTGCGCCACAGTCGGTGCACTGGGTGCTTGGTTGTCGGCGTGAGGTAATCGCCCGGCGGCCAGGGTTTTCGGCGCCGCATCCGGCGCGCCTGGGTAATCCGGCCCCACGGTGCAGGCGGACAGCAGGCCAACGGTCAGGAGCAGGGGAAGGGTGCGAGCAATCATGGCTGTACCGTGCGCTTTTTGAGGATGAAGATCAGGGGCAGGCACGCCAGCATGGCAAGCCCCAGTACGTAGAAGGCGTCGTTGTAGGCCATGACCGAGGCTTGTCGTGCGATGTCGTTGGCCAACTGGGCCATCGCTTGCAACGGGGCGCTGGAGGCATCGCCGGTTTGCGCCAGGTAGCTGGCGGTGTTGCTGGCCATATGGTCCTGGGCGAGTTGGCTGTTGGCCAAGATGCCTTCACGCAGCCTGTCGTCATGGAAGTGGCTGCGCCGGTCCATCAATACCCCGAGCAGCGCCAGGCCGATGGTGCCGCCGAGGTTGCGTGACATGTTGTAGAGCCCGGCCGCGTCCCCGGCGTCCTTGGTCTCGACCGAACGCATAGACAATTGGCTGAGGGGCATCATCACCAGGATCTGCCCGAAGCCGCGCAATAGCTGCGACCAGATGAAGTCATGCCCGACGCTGTCGGCGGTCAACTGGGTGTCGACGAAACAGCTGGCCCAATACAGCAACAGGCCGGCACCTACCATCCAACGCAAGTCATAGCGGCCGAGCATCCTCGGCAGGATCGGCATCAGCAGGAAGGCGGGAATGCCCGACAGCAACATGATCGAGCCGGACTGTTGCGCGTTGTAACCGGACAGAATGCCGAGGAACTGCGGTACCAGGTACGCCGTGCCATACAGTCCTGCGCCCACGGCCGTACCAATCAGCAACACACTGCCAAAGCTTTTGTTGAGCACCAGTGGCAGGCGCAGGATCGGCGTACTCGACCGGAATTGCCCCACGGCGATCAGGAAAAATCCGGTCACCGTGGCGATGCTCAGCCACACAATCAGCAGCGAATCGAACCAATGCTCACGCTGACCTTCTTCAAGCACCACGGTGAGCGAACTCAAGCCCATCGCCAGGCCGAGAATGCCCAGCCAGTCCGCGCTGATAAAACGTTGCAGGTTCATGCGCTCACTGGGCAACCCAGTGATCAACAGGGTGATCAGGGCGATGCTGATGGGCAGGTTGAGAAAGAAACACCAGCGCCAATTGATGTTTTCCGTCAACCAGCCGCCGATCACAGGGCCGAGCAACGGGCCGAGGATCACCGTCATGCCGAACATCGTCGTGCCGATGGCCAGTTGGTGTGGCGGCAGGCGGGTGCGCACGATGGTCTGCGCGGTGGGGATCATCGCGCCACCGGCAAAGCCCTGGCCGATGCGCCCGGCGATCATCGCGCCGAGGCTGGTGGACAGGCCGCAGAACATCGAAAACAGGGTGAACATCAGCGCTGTGCCGATCAAGAACCGGCGCAGGCCGAACACCCGTGTCAGCCAGGCGGCGAGGGGGATCATGACGATTTCCGACATCAGGTAGCCGGTGGCGATCCAGGTGCCTTCGGTGCCGGTGGCGCCGATCTGGCCCTGGATCTGCGGCAAGGCCGAGTTGGTGATCGACACGTCGAGAGTGGCGAGCAACGCGCCCAATGCCCCGGCGGCGACGGCGATCCAGTCGGTCAGCGAGGCGTTGCGCGGTTTCTCGGCAGCCACCGCGGGCATGATCGCCTCAGCCATGGTTGGCGTCCGCGCCGTGGGTGCGCGTGTCGACGTCCACCGTGGCCGACAAGCCGGGCATCAGCGCGGCGCGCAGGTCGTCCGGCACGTCCAGGGCAATGCGCACCGGCACGCGTTGTACGATCTTGGTGAAGTTACCGGTGGCGTTCGACGGTGGCAGCAAGGAGAACTGCGCGCCGGTGCCGGGGGCCAGGCTATCGATGTGGCCTTGCAGGTCGCGGCCGGGCAGGGCGTCCACGTGCACGGTAACCGTCTGGCCGGGGCGCATGGCGCCGATCTGGGTTTCCTTATAGTTGGCGGTCAGGTAGATCGCGCTGATCGGCACCACGGTCAGCAGACGCGTACCGGGCTGTACGTACTGGCCCACACGCACGCCACGGTCGGCCACGCGACCGTCAAGCGGGCTGCGGATCACGGCGTCGTCTACGTCCAGTTGGCTTTGCGCTTCGCTGGCCTTGGCCACGCCCAGTTGCGCCTGGGCTTGCTTGAGCTGGGCCTGCAGCGTGCCGTAGCGAGTCTGGCTGGAGCGCAGTGCCGCCTGTTTGGCCGCCACGGTGCTGCGGGCTTGGGCCAGTTGGTTGTTCAATTGGGCCAGGCGCTCTTCCGGCTCGGCACCGGAGCGGGCCAGCGGTGCGTAACGGGCCACTTCGGTCTGGGCGTGTCGCGCATCGGCTTCGGCGCCCTGCAACTGGGCGCGGGCTTCGGCGATGGTCGAGTCCTGTTGCACCAGATCGGCCTTGGCCTTGGCGAAGTCGGCATTGCGTGCGGCGATGGTGGCCGACGCTTCGTCACTCACCGCCTGGTATTTGCGCGCATCCAGGCGTACCAGCACATCGCCGCGCCTGACGTTCTGGTTGTCGCTCACCAGCACCTCGGCCACATAGCCGTTGATCTTGGGCGCCACGCTGATGCTGTCGGCTTGCAAGTAGGCGTCGTCAGTGGTCTCGATAAAACGCCCGGTGATCCACCACCAGGCGGCCCACGAAACACCCACCAGCACGGCGATGCCGGCCAGTGAAAGCAGGATGCGACGGGCCTTGCCGCGTTGACCGTTAACGGTTTCTTCAGGCATGACCTGAGGGGAGGGAGGTGCAGCCGACATCGAGGTCACTCCAGATTTATAACAGGTGGAATAAATTCCTTTTTTCGCGAATTTTTGTCAACTGGTATATTTTGGTCCGGTATTCGAATGGAGTTGCACATGGCACGACATAAACCGGCTGCCGAGGGTGGCTACCAGCGCGGCGAAGAAACCCGGGCACGCATCATCGAGGCGGCGGTCGGGGTGTTTGGCGAGCGTGGCTACGATGGCGCGTCGACCCGCGATATCGCCACGGCTGCCGGCGTCAACGCCCCTGCGATCCAGTACTACTTCGATGGCAAGGAAGGCGTGTACCTGGCGTGTGTCGAACACTTGATCACGCTGTTGTGGGGCAAGATGTCGCCGTCCGTGGAGGCTGCAGAAAGCGCGCTGGCGGACGCCGATTCAGGTGACAACGCGCTGATCGATGCCTCTTTGGGCATTTTGGGTACGGTGGTTTCGACCATCCAGGACAGCCCGCAAACCACGGTCTGGCGTGCATTCATGGATCGCCACCAGGCCGGGTTGTGCCCGCCCAGCGCGACACGGGCGTTCGATGAGCATTTCAAGGCGCGCATCGGCCGAGTGATCCGGTTGCTGATCGCGCGCCTGTCCGGTTTTGCGGTGGAGGATGAACGCACAGTGATCCATTCCATGGCGCTGTTCACCCAGGGACTCGCATTTCGCGTGCAAAAGCCCAAGTTGCTGGCGGCGTTGAACTGGACCGAGGTGAATCAGAAGGAAATGGAGCTGGTGCGTCAGGTGGTGCTGACCCAGGCGCGGTTTACGCTGGAGGGGCTGGCACGGCAGCGGGATCAGACCACGAAGTAGCGCTCGTTCACGGCGATTCGTTCAGCGTCTCGCGAATAAAATCAGCAATCTTTGGGTTGGACAACCGGGCAATCAGGACCCCTTGGCTGACAACGCCCAGTTGCACAAAACCTCGCTTGGGGTGCTTTACAAAGACGGGGCTGCCCGAGTCGCCGCTGTCCGGTATCAAACCGTCAGCCTCGATACAAAAGGTGTTCTGCAGGTTCACGCTCGGCGCGAGTGACGTGCATTGCGCGTCCGGCATCCTGGGCAATCGTGCGCGTTGCAGGTGGTCCGGGCGTACATCTGGCGCCGGGCTGCGCGCCGTGTTACCCCAGCCGAGGACTGTTGGACGCTTGATGCGCTCCTCTAGCGTTTCCCCGCGCGTCACAATAGCAATGGGCTGAATGCCGGTGATGGTGCGGTCAAGTTTGAGGAGTGCGACATCGAGGGTCAACGAGCGGAGGAATTCAGGATGGAGGGCAATGCGTTTTACACCCACTGTCTGCCCTTGCAAGGTATTGCTCAGTTGGGTGCGCCCCAGGATCACTTCTACGTCTGACGGCTGGGTGTTTACCAGGCAGTGTGCAGCGGTCAGCACCCAGTCAGGCGCGACCAGCGCAGCGCCGCAACCATGGCGCTCAAGCGGGGTCTCGCCGGACGCCTTGAATTGCAGCGTCGCCATAAACGGGTAGCGGCCATCCGTCGCATCGGCGCCGCCTACAACTGCCGCTGCGAACATCGGGAACATCAGAATGGCGATGGCCCAAATGCCGCGCAGGAAACGGTCCATCAGTGTTAACGCAAGGCAACGGCTTCGGTTGAGCATGGCGACTTCCATGGGTGGTTGTGAAGTGCCCAAGTAGCGCATAGGCGTAGATGCGCGGGAAATCAGAAGAGGCCGAGAAAGTTGAGTGATCTTTCGCAATGGCGCTTGGAGTGATGTCGCGGCTCCTTGTGAATTGTTGTGAAGCGCAGGATTAATGGCCCATTGCCCATGCTAACGTCTGCTTCGGGCTGTCGTCAGCACGACGACTTCATTCGTTCCACCAGGGGAGCAGCGCCGATGTCTACTACCGTAACGCCCGCCGGCAGCGGGGCAAATACGCCTAAAGCATCACCTTCGGTGTTCGACGACAAGTTGAACATCGCCAAGTCCAGCAAGGTCATTGCCGACTACATGCGCCAGACCGGCAAGTCGGCCATCACCAAGCAGGAACTGACCCAACTGGCCAACAATGCCTCCGGCAAAGTGCCGGCTGAGGTCTCTGATGCGGCCAAGTACATGGAGCGTCACCCCGATGTATTCACCGCCATCGAAACCCACGACGTACCCGGCGCCGATAATCTCTCGGGCGTGTGGAACTTCGACTGGGCGGCCAACGGCGGGCTGAAGGGCACCGCCACCGATGCCATTGCCAAGATGCAGGATACCTTCGATTTTGCGATCGCCAAGTCGGCGCAAATCACTGAAATCAGCACCGGTAAAAAAGCCGAACTGGACTCCACCAAGCAACGTCCGCAGAACTGACGGCACCTTGTACCACCTGGCTTACAAACCCTACCATCAGGTTACACGATAACCGTGACGCACTTGAGTTGGCGCTGTCTTACCCTGTGAGAAGTCAATCTCGTCAAGTAAGAGAGTGTGGTCATGAAGTTGAGTTATCTAACCAAGGCAGCGGTGGTAATCGCGCTGTTGTCGACCCTGTCGGGCTGCTGGATGTTCATGCCACCGGGAGGTGGTGGTGGCGGTGGTCACGGTGGCGGACACGGCCAGGGCGGTGGGCCAGGCGGCGGCCCGCGCTAACGGGCAGATGTGAGAGGCAAGCCATGCGCAATGGCTTGCCTCTTTTTTTGCCCGTCACAAATGCCAGGCAAAGAAAAGCCCGCGTGGGGAGCGCGGGCTAAAAAGGATGTTCATTAGGAGCTGGAGTCACCCTAGGCGCCTGCCTGTGAAAGCTTTGTGAAAATCGTGGCAAAAAAGTGTATGCCTCAATCGCACCTTGGCTGTACGGGGCGGGGCGGCGCATTACCCTCTACTGTCGCTGGCATACCTCTGCGTTTGGATGCCGCACATGTTCATGTCTACCAGCCTGTTATCAGCCTTTGTGCTGTTCGCCTTCGTGTCCTCGATCACGCCAGGACCCAATAACACCATGTTGCTCGCTTCGGGCGTGAACTTCGGGTTCCGCCGGTCGATGCCCCATGCACTGGGGATCAGCATCGGCTTCATGCTGCTGGTGATTTCAGTGGGCCTGGGGCTGGGCGAGGTGTTCAAGATATTTCCGTGGGCGTACACAGTGCTGCGTTACGTGGGCGCGGCCTACCTGTTGTACCTGGCGTGGAAGATCGCAACGGCGGGCGGCATGTCCGACAACCCTGATGTGCAGGGCAAGCCCATGACCTTCCTCGGCGCGGCGGCGTTCCAGTGGGTGAACCCCAAGGCCTGGATCATGGCGCTGGGGGCGATCACTACCTATACGCCGGCCGAAGGTTATGTCACCAATGTGCTGGTGATTGCGCTGGTGTTTGCCGTGGTCAACCTGCCCAGCGTCTGTGTGTGGGTCGGATGCGGCAGCGGCTTGCGCAATGTGTTGCGTGAGCCGCGCTGGTTGCGGCTGTTCAACGGGTCGATGGCGGCGTTGCTGGTGCTGTCGTTGTACCCGATGCTGTTCGCCGGCTGACTGTCAGACCGGCGAGATGGTCGCCAGCAGGCCGATGCCGATGGTCAACACCAAAAAGCCGAACAGGAAAAGTGCCATCTTGGTCATAAGGCCTCCAGAGGGAAGGGAGTAGGGATGGCGCTATTGTCCGCCCAGGCGGCGTTTCGATACAGACGCAGATAGCAAAGAAAAAACCGTATCAGATGCGACTGGCCCTGTTTAGCCGGGGGCTTTGCTCGCTTGTGGTTTTTTCAAGATCAGGGTCTGAGACAGCCGACGCATTTGCCCCTAAGATGACGCCCATTGCATCAACAATAAGAGTGGGCCAACCCTCGATGGAAAGACGTCAATTCAGCGGCGGCATGAAAGGCAAGAACCTGCGCTACCTCAACGAAACCTCGGAGCCGGCGGCGGTCACCCGCGTCGGCTTCCTGTTGCTCGAACACTTCTCACTGCCGGCCTTCACCCAGACCCTGGACACGTTCGTCACCGCCAACCTGCTGCGTCCCGATCTGTTTTCCGCGCGTACGTTCGGTTGTGATGATGGCGAAGTCATCAGCGACCTTGGCCTGGTGATCCGCCCGGATGCACGCCTGGACGTGGCAGCGCTGCAAGACCTGGAGATGCTGGTGATCTGCGGCGGTTTTCGCACGGAACTCAAGGCCAGCGAAGACTTCATCCATCTGCTGCGCACGGCCGCTGAACAGGGCATCAACCTCGCGGGGCTGTGGAATGGCGCCTGGTTCCTTGGCCGTGCCGGTCTGTTGCAAGGCTATCGCTGCGCCATCCACCCAGAACATCGCCCGGCACTGGCAGAAGTGTCCAAGGCTACCCACGTCACCAGCGAACCCTACGTGATCGACCGCGACCGCCTGACTGCCTCAAGTCCGTCCGGTGCCTTCCACATGGCGCTGGACTGGATCAAGGGCTTGCATGACAAGGCACTGGTCGAAGGGATCGAAGACATCCTGGCCTTTGAAGAATCCCGCTATCGGCGCATCAAACCCACCGAAAACGTCAGCGTCAGCGCGCCCCTGCGTGAAGTGGTGAAGCTGATGGACGCCAACCTGGAAGAGCCCCTGGAGCTGGACCAACTCGCCGTCTACGCTGGCCGGTCCCGGCGCCAGTTGGAGCGCTTGTTCAAGGAGCAACTGGGCACCACGCCGCAGCGCTACTACATGGAACTGCGCGTGACCGAAGCGCGGCGGCTGTTGCAGCACACCGAATTGTCTCAGGTGGAGGTGCTGGTGGCGTGTGGGTTTGTGTCGCCGAGTCATTTCAGCAAATGCTATAGCTCGTATTTCGGATATCGCCCCTCCAAGGAGAAGCGGTTGGTCAAGTAAAGTGGTGACTGACTGACTTTTTCAAGGAAGGATTATGCCTCTGACGCTGTTGGATCGTTATCGCGGTAGTTTGCTGGGCCTGGCGTGCGGCGATGCAGTGGGCACGACAGTTGAATTCATGTCTCGCGGCACATTCACACCGCTCATCGACATGGTGGGTGGAGGTCCGTTTAGCCTGAAGCCGGGCCAATGGACGGATGACACCTCAATGGCGCTGTGTTTGGCCGAAAGTCTGCTGCGCAAAGGTGGATTCGACGCAGCCGACCAGATGGGCCGGTATTTGAACTGGTGGAAGTGGGGCTACTTGAGCTCCACGGGCGAATGCTTTGATATCGGCATGACGGTGCGTTCGGCGCTGACCGCTTATGAGGCACACGGTGATCCGTTTGCAGGTCCTACCGATCCTTTTTCCGCCGGCAATGGCTCGCTGATGCGTCTCGCGCCGATTGTGTTGTTTTACTTCCCTGACGTTCACCAAATCGACGATTTTTCCCGTCAAAGTTCTCGTACGACGCATGGCGCTCAAGAGGCAATCGAGTGCTGCGTGGTGCTGGCACGGGCGATCAGTAATGCCCTGAATGGCGCGACGAAAGACGACCTGTTAAGCGTCTCATGCGCCGGCCTTTGCGCACCCCAAGTCGTGGCGATTGCCCAAGGAGAGTATTGCAACAAGACCCGTGCGCAGATCAACGGCACCGGTTACGCCGTGGCGTCATTAGAGGCTGCGCTGTGGTGCGTACTGCAAACAGGCAACTTCGCCGATGCCGTGTTGGCGGCCGCTAACCTGGGCGACGACGCCGACACCACGGCCGCCATTGTTGGTCAATTGGCCGGTGCGCATTATGGTGTGCAAGGTATTCCGCAGGGCTGGCTGGAGAAGCTTTGCATGCGTAATGATATTGAGGATATGGCTGATGCATTGCTCAAATCCGCTGCAGAGAACAACTAGCTTCCTGTAGCGAGCAGGCTGCGGAGCAGCCTTATAGCCACTCACCGAAGAGGCCGAGAATTAGCGCCTTACTCATGAAATCCGCTTGAAATGCAGAGATGAAATCTGTGTCGCCAAGTAAGCCTGTCCGGGAGCGATAGCCGAGCTAGTCAGTATCAGCAGGCTCAGTATGTCGGCCACCAAATCTAAGGTGCCAATCAGTGTGCAAACTGTGTTGTCATGATGGATGGCGACGGTAAGGCTAACGGATTGAAGCGAGATTGTACTCTGCAACGCATTGATATCAGTGAAGCCAGTGACCTCGGCGCTGGCCTCCCGACCTTTGAAGGAACCCTGGACAATACCAAAGCGCTTTTTGCTGTCGCTGTGAACACTCAGTACTAACGAAGATCCTTCAGCCGCGACCCACTGCCCAGCCAAGTTGTTTTCAATGGACAAGGGTTCGATGTTGGCATTCGGCCTGCTAGGGGCTTGCGGTTCGAGCCGCCTGTAAACCAACTTGTCGATATAACTGCCCTGACGAGCCAACTCCGCAAAGTCGCTGGTCGCGACCAGCACGTGATTCAATGTGAGCACATCGCCTTGGTCCGTCACACTCAGCTGTCCACTTAAACCCGAGGCCCAGTTCCAACTGGGGTCCTGGGTTCCGTCGCCAAGGTCATGCCATTCAATCGCCATAGCCAGCGGCTGAGTTTTAGCGCGTGAGGCGTCTGAGCCTGATAGGCATCCTATGACTGAATACTCACCCGTTGAGCCGGTCGAAGATCGATAAGTGCCGGTGATTTGCTGCCCTGCCACTGCCAGAGTCATCACCGAGCCATAGTCGTTTCGCCAGGCTCCAGCGACCGTGGCCGTTTCGAAAGCGGGGCCCGGCAGGGTGAGCTTTCTGTCGCCTACCGCCCTCGCGCCAGGCATGAAGGGCTTCGACGAAGACCGCGTAATGATCTGTGGACCTTCCGGGCGATTGAATAGCCAGACTCCCACAGGCGCCAGTGAATAAACCTCGCGATTGCATTTCACCACTTGATACTCATAGAGGGTGTAGCAGTACTCCATGACCAACGAACCTACCAATACCAGATCGGTCAGGCCCAGTGGTGCGAACTGAGGAACTGTTTGGCCCTGTTGCGGCCCTGCTTCAACCCGGCAGTTATAGAGGTCGCTGCCAAGCGTCATTTGCCCGTCCGCGAACTCCAGCAGGATGTCAGGTTGGTTGCCTTGAGCGATACGAGCAAGTGTTTCGCGCATGAGCGCAGAGTCACCTTTGAACTGCGATGAGCCAGAGTCGAGAGCGAACTTGATATTGGAACGCAGTTTTTCTGAACCGACTGAATAGGATTTCAATTCGGTTGACCAGATGTATTCCACTCCAGGTAACGCGTTATAAACAGACCAGGGTAAGAACAGGTGGGGGCCTTGTGCTTTAGATGGGTCGATAGCACCCATTTGACAGCTTCCACTGTGTCTCACTGCATCCCAGTCAAACGCGACGAAAGGCTGGGCGGGGTCAAGTTGGCCTTCGCGCATTAACGTCTGGAACACAAATGAGCTGCGGCCCTCCACATAGGCGCTGCTGCACGGCAGGCCCAGGCCCCCATCCCAGTCCAGCGCCTTGAATTGGTCACCCTCGTACGCCGCTGCAAGAAAAAGTTCGCTGTCGAGGCGTGCATCGTTAGGCAAGGTCAGTATGTCTGAGGCTGACTCCACCTGCATCGTGCCCCACGGCCCAAAACTGTAGGGCCGACGCACGCAGTCAGTAAAAGCAAAGGTGCTGGAAGCCTCGATATCAAAACGGCCACCTCCAGAATGCACACACTGTTCGGCAGGACAAAGGGTCGAGGTGACCCAACTCATATTAGTGCCCGAGTCGAGGGAAAACTTGAGCGACTGGGCGGGCGTACCGAGTCTGATAGTGCAATACCAGGGCGAGGCCCCATTATTCTGAAAAGGTCCCCGTTGCATAGGGAATATCAGTTTGCTTGGTACTGGTTCTTTACTGTCCATGACAACTCCATCCTTGAAAGGCATGCAGGCCCCTGAACCACGTCAGGAACCCTGCAATGTGCGATTTCCTATTCAGCCTGACTTTGGGGCCGATGGCTGCCAGATGCCGACGATGAGATCCGTCGGACTCGGCAATCAGGCAAGACGGCACTAGCTCAATGCTTTGCCCTCTGTTTCGGGGATGAATACGACGAGTATTACCGTGACCAGTAGAAACGCATTGATGATAGTGGTCGTCAGGTTGAACGATGATCCAAGGGCAATCAGCGCTCCGATCAGCGATGGAGCCAGCACATTTGCCACGCGTTGCGCGAAAATAGCCCAGCCGTAGCCGACCGTGCGCAGTGGTGTGGGGTACAACTCACCGATCCAGGCTCCCCATACGCCCCAAGCACCCAGGCTGAAAAATGCCAGGGCAAAGTTGCTCACGTAGAGCATTTCGAGGGTGTGTGCATTGGCGAAGCCGTAGCCTGCCAGCACGGATGCGCTGATAAAGGCGACGATGACTTTTTTACGCCCGAAACGTCCCGTCAGATATGATGCGGCGACATATCCTGGAATCATGCACAGTGCAGACAGGGCAATAAAACCGTAGCTTTGAGGCAGGCTCAGCCCACGCTGCTGGAGCAATGTGGGCAACCAGGTCTGCAAGCCCCAATACCCCCAGGAAAATGTGAAGTTGACGGTAATCTGCAGCAGGCTGACTTTGAGCAGTGCGCGGCTGAACAACTCTCGTTGGCTGCCCGATACGCTGCGATCCACTTGTAATGTACAACTTTCCGGAAGTTGCACCTTGCCTTGACTCAGCGTATCAATTGTCGCTCTGGCGTCTGCTTGTCTACCCATCGACGCAAGCCAATACGGTGATTCTGGCACCCAGCGTGCCACCGCAATTGCCCATAAGCCACCGAGTGAACTCAACACGATAATCGCCCGCCATCCGTAAGGGAGCAGCCACACCGTGGCGCCCAGTGCGAGTAGCATTCCGATCGGCCAGCCAGAAGCGAGAAACACCGTCAACGCACCGCGGTGGCGAACAGGCAACAGCTCCTGAAAGTGAGCAAACGTCACCACCATCATTCCGACTGCAGCGACGCCGGAGAGCAAACGGAGGGCGTACAGCGTCGAATAGTCAGGCGCAAACGCGCTTGCCAGGGAGATCACGCCATAGCTGCCCAGGCTCCAGACAATCGCGCGCTTGCGGCCGATACGTTCGGCCACTTTGCCCCACGCCAGCGCCCCCACCAGCATGCCGATGAACATGGCGCTGATCAGGTGGCCTACGGCAAGTGCATCCAGGGAAAACTCGGCTGCAATCAAGGGTGAGGTGTAGACGATGATCATCATCTCCCACGCTTCAATCGCAAACACAAAAAACAACACCAGGCAGCATTGCAGGTGCGTGCGCGTCAGGGGGACGTCCTTAAAGACATCCCCTACGTTGTGACTGCGCGCACCTGCCCCCGGTATGGATTGTTCCGGGTGGAACGTGGAGGGTCTATCACTCATGGCGGCTATCCTTTTGGAAGTCAGGCTTTTATACGGTTGCCAATGGGCGCAGGGCCCTGGAACAGACCAAATCGTTGAATCTCAGCTTCTGGAGGGGGCTCGCAGCTGCCTACCCGACTCGGTCGCCAACCAAATCTGCGCTTCATGCCTGCCATGGATTCGGCCACTTTAAAGGCCGCCACCACCGGGTCTATCACGGGCACGCCAACTTCACGCTGTACCTCCTCGAAGAAACCAAATTCGATAGTACAGCCCAGGATGATTGCCTCGGCGCCATCGTCTTCAACGGCGCGATGGGCCTGTTCGATGATCTTGCGGCGGGTCACGGCGTGATCTAGCTGGAACTCATCTACGCCCATGCCCAGCGGCCTCAACGACGCTAACCGGTCGCCCGCGCCGTAGCCTTGCACGCGGGCACGCATCTGTTCGATCCACTTAGTGCGGCCAACAATGATCGAAAAACGGTTCGCCAGGTGTTCTACCACTTGCAAGCTCGCCTGACAGGGCGCAACCACTAGCGTTTCTCCGGAAATTTCTCGGGCATCTTCCAATGCCGGGTCGTAAAAACAGCCAAGCACCAAGGCGTCCACACCCTCCCGTGCGCAATCGCGGGCGATGCGCACGGTGCGTTCGTAGGTGAGCGCCTCGTAAGCGCGATATTCCAAGTGAGTAGGGCTGTGGGGCATGTCAAAAGACACCACTTCCACCTGGGTGGAAGGCTGTTTGATGCTGTGCAACAGGTGAGCAATTGGCTCATCGAATGTCGGGCAACCAATAGGGTTGAGCCAGCGCACGGTTACTGGCATGTCTTGCGGCGCGATGTGGAAGTTGCTGTCCATACGGTATTCCTCGATAGATGGGCTGAATGGCCCTAGAAAAACTTCACCAGGGCCATGGTCAAGCTATTGGAATAGGGCAGGTTGTCGCTGTGGTAGTAATCGAAGTTCAGGTTTGCCGACAGATAGAACTTCTGTTTGGAAAAGCCTGTGTAGGTCATCGCTGGGCCGATCTTGCCTTCACGGGACTCTTTGAAATCCGACGCCGAGCGGTTGTTGATGTGGTAGGAGTGATGCAGGCCAAGCCATAAGTCATCGGTCACCAGATATCCGGCGGCAATGTCCGCCAGCCAGAAACTGATACCGCCACGCAGGTTGACCGGGTTGCCATCGCCCAGGTCGGTGCTGTGGCGGTTGCGCGAGGCGTAGTGGATGCCAACGGGGGTAAACGTGGCAGCAAACCGTCCGACGCGCAGGTAATTGGCCACGCTGAAGCTGGCCCCGTAGCGGTTGGCAAAGGCACCGTAACCAGACCCCTCATCGTTACCGTTGGGAAACTCCAGAGAAAGCGTAGGGTTAACCCAGAAGGTGGTGAAGTCGTCAGCGCCATACGCACTGGTGGGTTCAACCACGTTGTAGTAATAGGCCAGGCCCAGGTTTGGCGAGGCAACTCCCCAGGCACCGTTGTTGCGAGAGGCGTTGCTGCCGGTATAGCCGGCGTCGGCACCGACCCAAAACTGCAGCTGGTCGCGCTGCGTTCCGGTAAACCCGGTTTCGGAGAAGTACGCCAGTACCGTATTGCTGCCTGCGCGCACGTCGCCATTCGTGGTCCGACTGAACACAGGGAACGATTCCAACGCCCACTTCCCTGGTTCGCCTGGTTGGGCGAAACCGATGAATTGTTCGCCTTGTGCCGGGGCGGTGATACCCAAAAAACAGGCAAGCGTGGGCGCTACCCATAGACGAGATGAGTGATTCAGGTTCATGGTAATGCTCTCTTTTTGTTGTTGTTCTTGAGGGCTGAAGGTCCGTGTCAGATCGTCAGGCCGTACACTGAATGTGCGGATGCGGCATCGACATAACCGTTCTTCAGATCATCGCGTACTGCGGCTGGATCACGTTGGCGCGCGCAGCCATAACCGCCGCCTGCACCGGTGCGCACCTTGACCAGATCACCGGCATTCAAGGTGATACCGCTGGCCATGCTGTAGCGCTGGCGCTCGCCATCCTTGCTGACGACTTCTACGTAATTGGGTGTTCCTTCTGCACCTTGCTCCAGTCCCCAAGGCGGTATGACCGAGCGGGTATAGCCGCAGGTCATGAAGCTGCCATCCGCGAGAATCCGATAGTCGATACAGATGCCACGGCCGCCACGGAACTGGCCATGCCCACCCGGTTCGTCATTCAGCGCAAGCTGTTCGACATACAGCCCATAGCGCGCCTCACAGACTTCAACAGGGCAGTTGTAGGTTTCTCCATGCAGTCCGGAATACACGGCATTGTTGCCGTCGCGACTAGAATCGGCGCCCCAGCCGCCGATTTCCGGCTCAACCAAAGTGAACATGCGCCCTGTTTCCGGGTGAACGCCGCCAATGATCGTGGCACACACCGAGGCGAAATTGCCGGCAGGCAAACGGTCCGGGAACTGCTGTGCCAGGCAGCACAGGATCAGGTCATGAACCCGAATCAGGTTCTCGAAATAGAAGCCTTCAGCGGCCGGCAATTGGGCATCGAACAATGAGCCGGGTCGAGTCAGCACTCTGAGGGGGCGAAAGGTGCCGCCATTGGTAATACCTTGGGGGGCGGTGAGTGCCTTGAAAGCCATCTGCGCCGCAACCACTGCACCGTCGCGGCTCAAGTTGGTCGGCCCAAGGCATTGGTCGGGGTTTTCGCGCAGATCAATCACCAGTTCGGTGTCGCGGATATCGATGCGCACCTTGAACACGCTGCCATCGTCTTGCACTTCCTCTAGGCTGAACTGGCCGGCAGGCAATGTAGCCAGCGCCTTGAGCGAGACCTTCTCGCCCAGGTCCATGAAGTCTTTCATCGCTAGCAAAAACAGTGCGCTGCCGTACTTGTCGTTCAATTCGCGCAAACGCTTCGCACCGTTACGCACGGCGGCCACGCCGGCCCACAGGTCACCCTCCATAAAGTCCGGCATGCGCGTGTTGGCGTGTAAAATCTGTAATACCGAGCGGATTGGTTGCCCTTTGCTGATCAGCTTGACCGACGCCAGACGCAGGCCTTCTTGAAAGATATCCGTGGCGTCTGTGGAGAGCGAGCCGGGTACTCTGCCGCCGACATCGTTCCAATGGGCTATGTTGGCGGTCCAGGCGACCAACTGGCCGTTGGCAAATACGGGCATGGCCAGCACTACGTCGTTCAGATGGGTAACAGCGCCGTCGTGGGGGTCGTTGCTGATGAAAACATCGCCATCCTCGATGTCGCTGGTCTGGGGATGATGCAGCAGGATTTTTTTTACCGCCTTGTCCAGTACGCCCACAAATGCCGGAATGCCTGCACCCGAACTGGCGATCTCGCCTTGGGCGTCGGTGATGCCTGTGCCCATGTCCAGCACTTCATAGATCACCGGGCTCATTGCAGCGTTACGCATTGCGCTGAACATCTCGTCGGCAATCGCCTGGAGTGAGTTCTGGATGATGTCGCGGGTGAAGATGTCGAGGGTATTCATAGCAATGCTCCTTCAGCCGTTGATCATGATGTGCAGGTTGCCAAGGCGATCCACGTGCACCCGGTTTCCGGGGTGCACCACCACCGTGGTGCCGGCGTCCTCAACGATGGCCGGACCCGAAAAGGTCATTTGGGGCTCAAGTAAGTCGTAGTCGTAGAGGAATGCTTCGTGGATACCCTCCTGGGCGTAGTCCACCAACCGCATTCCTTTACAGGCTTCGCTTACCGGTCGACCGCTGATGGGTTGTGCCTGCGGCTGTAGCTTGCCGATCTGGGCGACGGCAATCAGGTGGAAACCGATGATCTCCAGCGGGGCTTCCAGACGGTAGGTGTAGTGCTGCTCGTAAGCGCCATGAAAGCGTTGCTCGATGACTGCCCAATCTGCGTTCAGACGCTCGTGTGGGTTGAGCAGTACCTCGACGGAGTGCTCCTGATTCTGGTAACGCAGTTTGCAGTGCACGTGGAGCTCGACGTGCTGCGGGGGAATTGATTCTGCGACGAATTGCTCACGGGCGGAGTGCATCAGTCCTTCGAGAAACTGCTGCGCTTGCTCAAGCGTGTTGCAGTCTGAGGTTTCCACAAAGCGATTGATAAACAGGTCACGGCGCAAATCCGAGAGCGTCATTCCCCAGGCGGAAAACACCGAAGCGCTGCGCGGCACGATGACCTTCTTGACGCCTAGCTCCTGGGCCAAGGCCACAGCGTGCATAGCGCCACCGCCACCAAACGCCATCAACGTCAGCTCTCGTGGGTCGTGCCCACGGCTCAGCGAAACCAGCTTCAACGCATTGACCATATTGTCGTTGGCCAACCGCACGATGCCGCGCGCCACCTCATCCGCCGACAATTGCAGGCGCTGGCTTAGAGCGTTCAGGCCCTGCGATACCGCTGGCAGGTCAGCCTTCACGTTGCCGCCGCAGAAGTAATCCGGATTGATGCGCCCAAGCATCAAGTTGGCGTCGGTCGTAGTAATTTGCGTCCCACCGTTGCCGTAGGCCGCGGGCCCTGGCGTAGCGCCAGCAGACTGAGGCCCGACGTGCAGCTTGTCGAAATCGTCGACCCAGGCGATGGATCCACCACCATTGCCAATTTCCACCAGGTCGACCACGGGCACCATTATCGGGTAGCCAGCGTTGGTGCGGTTGCGCTCAATCCAGTAATCGGTCTTGATCGTCACTTGCCCGTTGCGGATCAAGGCGCATTTTGCCGTTGTTCCGCCAATATCCAGCCCTAACACGTTAGGCTCGTTGATCATTCGTCCCAGTTCGGCCGCCGCCCAGAAACCACTGGCTGGACCGGATTCGACCATGGTGATCGGAATATCCCTGGCGTGCTGCACACTGTCGACGCCACAGTTGGACTGCATGATGTACAGCGGGGCTTTGTAGCCGCCTTCGCGCAAACCGTTTGCCAGATCGTCGAGGTAGCGTGCAGCAATGGGCTGAACGTAGGCTGACAGCACGGTAGTGCTTGAGCGTTCATACTCGCGCCATTCGCGGGTGATCTGATGGGAAGCGACTACAGAGACGTCTGGCCAGAGCTCGCGTATCAGCGCCAGAACCGCTTGTTCATGGACGGGGTTGGCGTAGGCATGCAGCAGGCAGATTGCTATGGCTTCTACGCCGTCGGCGCGGAAAGCGTCGAGTATCCCGCCGATTTGTGAGAGATCCAGAGGTTCCCGCTCTTGTCCGTTGGTGTGCAGACGTCCGGATACTTCGCGGCGCAAGTAGCGCGGCACAAAGGGCGCAGGTTTGACCCATTTGAGGTTGAAGTAATCCGGGCGATTGGCGCGGGCGATTTCCAGCACATCTCGAAAGCCTTGGGTGGTGATCAATCCGGTCTTGACCCCCCGGCGCTCGGTCAGCGCATTGATCACCACCGTGGTGCCGTGGGCCAGGAAATCCACGGTGCTCAAGTCGACGTCGGCTTTACGGATAACGTTGAGTACACCTTGCGCAAAGTTCGGCGGAGTGGTGTCGACTTTGGCGGTACGAATCTGCTGTTCACCGGTGGCGGGATCGTTTTCGAAGTACACAAGGTCGGTGAAAGTACCGCCGACGTCGGTGGCTACACGCACTGTTTTGCCGTCCATTCCCACAGGGCATCTCCTGCTGTATTTGAGTTTTTTAGCCAGAAGAGGGCTTCTCTCTGGTGTTCATGGATGCTAGGGCGGGCCGTCAGCTGACGGCTATGCGCGGCGCGGGTAGGTCTGGGCGGCAGGGCGCATAGCGACTACCCATCCGGGTAGGTTGGTGACTAATGCGGGGGACCCACTACGCCAAGTCGCAAAGCCGCCGCTATGGCTGATGTCCGGTTATCGACGCGCAGTTTGGAAAATATGTGTTTGAGGTGGAATTTCACGGTGTTTTCGGAAATATCCATACCCTGGGCAATCGCTTTGTTAGTTTGACCTTCGACGAGCAGAGACAGGATTTGCGTCTCCTTTGCGCTAAAGGGCATGCGTGAGCGAACGGGATGGGCACGCCAACCGCGCAGCCGAGTGATGATTGCGGTCAGGCGTCCATTGATATCGACACAGGCTTCCAATGCAGGCAGCAAACAGGGCCCGGCCTCCAGTAACAGGCCTGGTAATAGCTGTTCAGGAATTGATGCAAGCGTGGCGTCGTGCTCGATAGCATGCCCCTTGCCAAACGCCGTCAGTGTCAGTACTTGCAGGCGCCACGCAGGCATTTGCAAGCCGCTGTGCTGCAAGCTGCGTGCTCCTTGTACGAGTCGGTTGAGCGCCGCACTGGAAGCGCCTGTTGCAAACTGCAGTTTGGCCAATGCCAGCATTGATGCTTCTTGGTTGCGCCAGTCCCGGGCGTTGTCCGCGGCACTTTCCAGGTGCGCAGCCAATGATTCTTGACGGGCCTGAGACAGAAATCCTGCTTGCACCAGAAGATCCACACGCCAGGCTCCAACCAATTGCTCCAGCCTTCGCCAATTTCGCGCAATGGCGAGCTGTGACACATGCTCCAGCTCGAGCAGCGCCGGCTGCATGCCTTGGGTTCGCAGCACTGTGCGCCAAGCCACCTCAGCAGTCCCTGCCGCGATGTCCAGCCAACCATCGGTGTGTTCCAGAGAGGTCCAGCCATCACGCACCCAAGGCATGACCTCGGTCCAGTCACCTTGCCAATACAGGTGCTGTGCCTTGAGACAACCTACCAGCGCCCGTACTGAGCTTTCGTTGCCGAACTGGTTGACGGCGACGACCAATGCATTTTCAACCATCTGCGCTGACGCCGGAATATCACCCGCCAGTGCCAGCACCTGTGCCTCATGAACCCGGCAATAGTTTTCACCCCGCGGGCAGGCGATCAGACGCATCTTGATGTGTGCCGAACGAATGATCCGCAGGGCCAGCGGCAGTTGGCCCTCGGTCAATGCCTGCAAGGCATGTACACACTCAAGTGTGCCGATGGCCAGCAGGTTTTCGCTTGGGATGCCGTCGTATTGAGGTAGATCAAAGCAGTCCACATAGGCGCAAGCGAGGGTCTGAACCACATGAAAGTCGCCTGCCAGACGTTGATCATTGCGGGTTCTGTCTTGGACGAGGCCGAGTGATTGGCCTGCAAGCGCGTGCTCGCCTAGCTTGGCGTGCAAGTACGCTTGGAGTAATAGAAGATCCGGCTCGGCCCCCAGGGTTTGTTTGTCAAACTGCTGCAGCAGGCTTTGGGCGTAACGAATACCGTGGAAAAGCACTACTTTCCAGCTGCCGGCACGTACGACCAGATCCACTGCCAGTCGCGTATCACGGGCACGTAGCGCATAAGCGACCGCCTGAATCCAGTCCTTTTCTTCAGCCAACCATTGTGCAGCTGCATAGTGAATGTCCCGCGCGGCACTTGCATCAATGCTCTGTTTGAGAAAGTCCTGCAGCAACCGGTGGAAGCGAAACCACTGACGGCTGGCATCCAACGGCACCAATAGAGCATCGAGGTGGGCCAGTTGCCTCAGTAACTGTGCGCTGTCGTGACGTTCACGTACCGAATCGGCCAACTCGGCGTTGAAGCGCTCCAGAAGCGCCATGTCGCGCAAAAAAGCCTGGCACACTGCGGATAAGCGTTGCACCACTTGTCCCGTCAGGTAATCAGCAATATCGGTGACGCGTCCCGAGAACGCAGCGAGGCTATTCAACGAAGTATCGCCGTTGGTCCGCCACAGGCGTGCCAGCTGCACGGCTACTGCCCAGCCTTCGGTTTTATCATGTAGGTGAGCGAGTTCGGCGGGCGGAATATCGGGCCCTAGTATGGCTGCGGTTTCTGCCTTCGTAAGCATCAAGGCGTGTGCCGAGACTTCGTGCACCCAACCATTGGCCTTCCATTGCGTCAGCGGCCAGTCAGGGCGAATGCGTACAGCCACCACCCATTCCATCCACGGGGCAGCCTGTTCAAGCAGAGCCTGTACGATGACGTTGAGTTGCGGGGTAGCCGCCACGTGATAATCGTCAAGAAACAACGTGACCTGTCTATTTTCCCTGGCAATTGCGTGGAGCAGGGCAGTAATCGTGCGGTGCGGTTGAGCATCCAGTGACTGGTCGTGAGCAAGCCGCACCAAATGTCCAAGATCAAGCCCTGCACGGTCCAGCGTAAGGATTAGATACGACAGGAAGCGATTGGGGTCACTGTCGGCCTCATCCAATGAAAGCCAGGCAATGACGGCGGGCCTCGCAGTTGATAAGAGGGATTGACGCCACTGCATGAGGAGCGTCGTCTTGCCGTACCCAGCGGGTGCGACCACCAGAGTCAATGGACCTTTGATTCGTGCATGGAACGCATCAAGCAGCGGCTGTCGAGGCAAGGATGTCAGCAGTAACAACGGCGGTGTCAGTTTGCCAACCCAGCACCAACCGCTCACTGTGGCAGTCGATAGTTGTTTTTTCACGGTCGCGGTCTCATCCGGAGGGGCCGCTTCTGATTTAACAGCTGTGTTTCGGCGATAAAGCGCAGAATCGTCACGTAATGTTTATGAGCCCAAAGACCAGCGAGCCCGTTCCTTGGGGAAGCGCATCGTCAATGCGTTATAACCCGCTGAAATCCGCCTTTCAGAGGTACTCATTAAAACGATAGAGTATGTCCTACGCGTCATGTAGGACGTCTCTGATTCTTCATTCATTCGTTAAAATCGGCTCAGTCGATACTGTATGGGCGTCGGCTTATTCGTTGGTAATGCCAACTCCCCAACCCATTCCGCCGTCACCGCCGCCTGCGTCAACCCCAGATGCTGATGCCCAAACGCAAGCAGCACCTTCCCATCACACACCCGATCAATCACGGGCAATGAATCCGGCAACGACGGCCGGAACCCCATCCACGGCGTTGCACCTTCTGCACTCAGGTCCTCGCGAAACAACCCCTGGCTCAACCGATGCAACTGCCAGGCGCGCTCCATATTCGCCGGGCGATCGAGGCCGGCGAATTCCACCGTGCCGGCCAGGCGCAGGCCGTCGGTCATGGGGGTCATGATGAATTTTCGTTCCAGGGAAGTGACGGCAAACGGCAGGCGATGGTGTTCATGGGGCAGCATCAGGTGGTAGCCGCGCTCGGTGTCCAGCGGGACTTTCTTGCCGGTCAGGGCCGCGGTCAGTTTGGCCGAGTGGGCGCCGCAGGCGATCAGCACCTGGCGCGCGGACAGCGGTCCCTGGTCAGTGGTGAGTGACACGCCCTGTGCGTCGACGCGGCCATCCAGCACGTGGCGTTTAAGAAACTGCACGCCGCTGGCCTTGGCCGCACATACCAGTTCGCAGACCACGTGGTAGGGATCCAGGAAGTGCCCGGTGCCGGGAAAAAACAGCCCGCCCTGAATGTTGTCGCTCAACTGCGGTGCAGCCTGGCGTATGGCATCGCCGGACCAGAACGCCACCGGCACCTGCTGCTGTTGCATGCGCTGCTGCAAGGCATTGAGCGCTTCCCGTGATTCCGTACGCTCAAATACCAGCAGCGAACCATCCTCACGCAACAACTCCGGCTGCCCGATGCTGTGCAGCAGGCGCTGCCACGCACCCAGGCTACCTTCATTGAGCGTACGGATACCCGCGACCGTGCGCTGATAACTCGCCGGGCGCAGGTTCAGCAGCAAACGCGCGAACCAGGGTAGGGCGTGCGGCAGGTATTTCCAATCCAGGCGCAGCGGGCCCATGGGGTCCAGCAGCATGCCGGGCAAGCGCTTGAGGATCGACAGGTCGGCAATGGGGAACACCTGTTCGGTCGCCAAGTGCCCGGCGTTGCCATAGGACGCGCCCATGCCGGGTTCCTGCGGGTCGACTACCCGCACTTGCTGGCCCTGACGCGCCAGTTGCAGCGCGCAGGCGACGCCGATAATGCCGGCGCCGACCACGACGATATCCGCATCGGACATGGCCTACGCCTCCCTCTGGCCATCGAGCAGGCGCCGCAGCAGCAACGGGTTGCCGTGCTGGAGTGCAGCAGGCAACAGCGCATCGGGGAAGTCCTGATAACACACCGGTCGCAAAAACCGTTGGATCGCCGCCGTGCCCACCGAGGTGCTGCGCGAATCTGACGTGGCAGGGAAGGGGCCGCCATGCACCATGGCATCACAGACTTCCACACCCGTCGGCCAGCCGTTGACCAGCAAGCGACCGGCCTTGCGCTCAAGCACCGGCAGCAGGGCCTTGGCGCTTGGCAGATCGTCGTCATCCATCTGCAGGGTGGCGGTCAGTTGGCCCTCCAGGTGTTCGGACACCTGGTGCACCTCTTCGTTATTGGCGCATACGACGATCAATGAAGCGGCGCCGAAGACTTCGGCTTGCAGGTGTTCATTGGCTAAAAAATCCTTGGCCTGAGTCACGAACAGGTGGGCTTGGCCTCTGTTGGGGCCTTCTGCTGGCAATCCCTTTGCCGCCACTTTGGCGTGCTCTGTCAGTGCGGCCACGCCTGCATCGAAGGCACTGAAAATGCCGGGGGTCAGCATGGTCTGCGCTGCACAGTTGGGCAGCATTTCACTGGCCGTGCCGATAAAACGATCCAGCGCGGGCCCTTGTACGGCGATCACCAAACCTGGGTTGGTGCAAAACTGCCCGGCACCCTGAGTCAGCGACGCCACAAAGCCTTTCGCCAACGCTTCACCGCGTGTGGTGAGTGCGGCTGGGAACAGATACACCGGATTGATCGAACTCATCTCCGCATACACCGGAATCGGCTCGGGCCGGGCCTGCGCCGCTTGGGTCAACGCCACGCCACCGCTGCGCGAGCCGGTGAAACCAACCGCCTTGATGCGCGGATCGGTGACCAGCGCAATCCCCACCTCGCGTCCCGAACCGTACAACAGCGAAAACACGCCTTCGGGCAAGCCACAAGCCTTGACTGCCTGCGCCACCGCCCGGCCCACCAGTTCACTGGTGCCCGGATGCGCGCCATGGGCCTTGACCACCACTGGGCAACCGGCGGCCAGCGCGGAGGCGGTGTCGCCACCGGCTACGGAAAACGCCAGGGGGAAATTGCTCGCACCGAACACGGCCACCGGGCCCAGCGCGATATGGCGCTGGCGCAGGTCTGGACGAGGCAGTGGCTGGCGTTGCGGCTGTGAAGGGTCCACCCGCACATCCAGCCATTCCCCGGCGCGTACGGTGCGAGCAAAGGTGCGCAGTTGGCCGCAGGTGCGCCCGCGTTCGCCTTGGATGCGCGCGTGGGGCAGGCCGGTTTCGGCAACGGCACGTTCGATCAGCTCATCACCCAGGGCTTCGATCTGCGTGGCGATGGCTTCAAGAAAGCTGGCACGCGCCTCCAGCGACGTTTCGCGGTACTTATCAAACGCCGCCCACGCCAAGGCACACGCCTGGGCCACCTGTTCGCCGTCGCCGCCTGGATAGGCCGGTTCCATGGGGGTATCGGTGGCGGGATTGATCGCCCGGATCGCCTCGCGGTTTCCGGAAATGAGTTGCTGACCGATCAGCATTTTGCCCGTCAGAGTCATGGGGTCGTCCTGGTAGAAAAGGGGTTGGCCGCTGCGAGAACCGCAGCGGCGCGCAAGGGGGTCACGCGACGTTCTGTTCCGCCGACCAGTTGGCGTACCACTGGCGGAACAGCGCGTACTGGTTCTCGGCATAACGGCGCTGGGCATCGCTGAGCACATCCGTTTCATTGAAGTGCAGGGCGTAGCCTGTATCACCGTTGAGCACCATCAAGTGCTTGTAATACAGCACCAGGTCGCAGCCTTCGTCGAAGGACGACAGTACTGCCAGCGCGGCCTCCAGCTCTCGGGCCTGGCGACGGGCCTTGGCATCGCCCTTGGCGGCTTTTTTGCTCAAGGCCACCAGTTGCAGCACTTCCCGAGGCAGGGCGTTGCCGATACCGGTGATGGCGCCGGTGGCGTTGCAGTTGACGAAGCCGTGCACCACCTGGGTGTCCACGCCGACCATCAAGGTCACGTTATCGTCCTGGGAGGTGATGTGTTCGGCGGCATAGCGCAGGTCGGCGCCGCCGCCAAATTCCTTGAAGCCAATCAGGTTCGGGTGTTCGCGGCGCAGTTCAAAAAACAGGTCAGCGCGGGTGGCGAAGCCGTAGTAGGGGCTGTTGTAGATCACCGCCGGCAGGTTTGGCGCAGCCTTGAGGATGGCCGAGAAGTGCGCCTTCTGTGCGGTAGCGGAGGCACCACGGGACAGTACGCGCGGAATCACCATCAGGCCATGGGCGCCGACTTTGGCGGCGTGGGCGGCATGGGCCACGGCTTCACGGCTGTTGACCGCACCGGTGCCGACGATGGTCGGTACACCGGCCGCCACCAGGCGTGCCACGCCTTCCTGGCGTTCGGCCTCGGTGAGCAACGGCCAGTCGCCCATGGAGCCGCAGTACACCGCGGCGCTCATGCCGATATCGATCAATTCCCGGCCTTTGGCGACCAGGGCGTCGAAGTCCGGTTTGCGCTCGGCGGTGCACGGGGTCATCAGGGCGGGGATGCAGCCGGTGAAGATGTTGTCGCTCATTGTTCTAACTCCTTGGAACGTTCAGTACAAACAGGGAAGGGCTTAGATGCCCCAGGCAAACGGGTCGCGCTCGTCGATCAGTAAGGTGCTGTCGGCGGTCATGTAGGCGCTGCCAGTGATGAAGGGCCGCACGCGCTCGCCGTCCCATTCATAGCGGCCTTCGAATTGGCTGCCGGTGATGCTGGCTTGGGTCCAGATTTCACCGGGCTTGAGTTTTTCATCGGCGGCCAGGCAGGCCAGCTTGGCGCTGGTGCCGGTGCCGCAGGGTGAGCGGTCGTAGGCCTTGCCGGGGCACATCACGAAGTTGCGGCTGTCGGCAAGGTCGTCATCGGCGAACAGTTCGATGTGGTCGATCAGCGCGCCATCCGCACCGTGAATGCCTTGATCCTCCAGGGCCTTGAGCATCGCCCAGGTGTAGTCGGTAAGCGCATCCACGTTGTCCATCTGCAAGCGTTGGCCATGGTCCGACACCAGGAAAAACCAGTTGCCGCCCCAGGCGATATCGCCGTAGACCACGCCATGCCCTGGCACCTCCACTGGCACCTGTGTGCTCAGGCGGTAGGCGGGCACATTGCACAGCGTCACGCTGCCGTCTGTGTGCAGCGTGGCCTCCACTGGACCGACAGGCGTGTCGATGGCGTGCACGCCGGGCTGGATACGCCCCAAGTGGTGCAGCGACGCGACCAGGCCGATGGTGCCGTGGCCGCACATGCCGAGGTAACCGGCGTTGTTGAAGAAGATCACGCCGCAGATCGCGCCTGGCGTCACGGGTTCGCAATACAGTGCGCCGACCAATACATCGTTGCCACGTGGCTCCAGCAGGCAGGCACGGCGCCAGTGATCATGCTCGGTGCGCAGGCTGTGCAATTGATCGGCAATCGTGGCGCCGCTCAGCGCCGGGAAACCGCTCATGACCAGGCGCGTCGGTTCGCCGCCGGTGTGGGAGTCGATCACATGCAGTCGCTTCATAAAAGGCTCCTGAATCAGTAAGTCGCGGGTGTCAGCGGGGCGTGAGGTTCATCGACCGCTTCGCTTTCATCGGCTTCGTGTTCCAGCCGTACCAGGTGAGCCGGTACGCCAGTGGCGGCGCCCCAGTAGTAAATGCCGAGTGCGCAAACGGCGACGACAATCGTGTCGAGCGGGTGGCTGATCACGCCGATGCCGCCAAAACTGCCAAGCTTGGACAGCAGGATGGTCACCGCATAGAAGCCGATCAGCCAGGCAGACGAGCGCACTTGTTGTTTGATATTGAGGTGCGCAGTCGGCACCCAGCGTGCGCACAGCAGGTACACCACGAACATGAGGATCTGCAGGCCGAGCAGCCAGGACACCGTGCTCCAGCCGGACCAGTACACGATCAGCGCGGCGATGATGAACGACAGCGGACCCAGCACCGCCATGCCCTTGACCCGGAACGGCCGCGCCATCTGCGGGGCATTGCGACGTAGCGCGGCGACAGTCACTGGGGCCACGGCGTAGCTGAGGATCAGCGCCGCAGACACCACATTGATCAGCGCTTCCCAGGACGGAAACGGTAGGGTCCAGAACACCGACAAACCAAAGGTCAGCCACAGCGCCGGGCGTGGAATGCCGGACTTCTCATCGATACGCGTGAAAATCTTGAAGAACGTGCCGGTCTGCGCCCAGCCATACACCACGCGAGGGGTGGCGTTCATGTAGATATTGCCGCAGCCACTGGGTGAGATCACCGCGTCGGCCACCACCAGGTAGGCCAACCAACCCACGCCCAGCGCCAGGGCGATATCCCGATAAGGCAGCGCCAGTTCCTTGCTGATCCCGGCCCAGCCATTGGCGAGCATTTCCGTGGGCACGCCACCGAGGAAGGCGGTTTGCAGCAGCACGTAGATGGCGGTCGACAACAACACCGAAAGGATCAAGGCAATCGGAATCGTGCGCTGCGGGTTCTTCACTTCACTGGCCACCGAGATGATCGGGGTCAGGCCCAGGTAGGCAAAAATCACCCCACCGGCCGACACCGCCATTTCGATGCCCGACAGCCCGAACGGCGCAAAACCCTGCACCTGGAAGTTCGCCGGTTTGAAGAAGGTGAACAGCACACCGATCACCAGCAGCGGCACGATAAACTTGAAGACGCTGACCAGGTTATTGGCGATGGCGAAGGTCTTCACGCTGCGGTAATTGAGCACGAAGAACAGGCACAGCAGGGCGAATTGCACCAGCCAGCCGAGGGTGGTCGGGTCGCTGGAACCGGCCTTGGTCAGCTCCGGAAACCACGCCGCTGCGTATTGCCGCGAGGCGACCACTTCAATGGCCACCAGGCTGGAAAACGCGATCAGGGTGATGAAGCCCATCAGGTAGCCCAGCAGTGGGCCATGGGAGTAGACCGGGTAGCGCACCACGCCGCCGGCGCGGGGCAATGCGGCGCCCAGTTCGCAGTACACAATGCCCAGCAGCAGCACCGCGAAACCGCCGATGAGCCAGGAAATAATGCCCGCTGGGCCTGCGATTGCAGATACATGGCTGGCTGCAAACAACCAGCCCGAACCAAAGATGGCACCCAACCCGATAAAGGTCAGGTCCATCAGGGAAAGCTGTTTCTTGAACTTGCCTTGAGCTGACATAGCGTCGCCTTCTTGTGAGTTATTGGATAGGCATGCAGTGGCCATACAGTGAACGCATGAACGGCGGCGCGATTGATGTTTTTTGCCGGCATCGATGACGAAATCAGCACAGTTTTGCTTGCTCGACAGGGCTCCGGGCATCGGGCAATCTGCTATCCGTCAGGCCACCAGCGGGGATCAACCGTCATGCTGCAGAACGCGTTTGCGACCCTTTGCCAAGGGAGCAACCCCCAAGACATCGAACAGTTATTGGGCAGTGTCGCGCAGCTATTGCCGATGCTGGACGTGATCCCCAATGCCGCGATTTTCATCAAGGACACCCAGGCCCGCTATGTGCTCGCCAACCGCACCCTGGTGCAGCGCTGCGGCCTCAAGCAACTGCAACCGCTGCTGGGCAAGACCAGTGCCGAAGTCTTTCCCGCGCAATTGGGGCCGGGCTACACCGAACAGGACCGGCGCGTGCTGGAGCAGGGCTTTGTGCTGGAAGATCAGCTGGAACTGCACTTGTACGGCACCCGCGAACCCGGCTGGTGCCTGACCCACAAGTGGCCGCTGTACAGCCACACAGGGGCGATCATCGGCCTGGCAGGTATCTCGGTCGACCTGCAAACCGCCAGCGAAAGCCACCCGGCGTACCAGCGCCTGGCCGCCGTGGACGCCCATATCCGCGCACACTTCAACCGCCGCGTGACCCTGGGTGAATTGACCCGGATCGCCGGCATTTCGGTGGCGCAGCTGGAGCGCTACTGCAAGCGCGTGTTCCACCTCACGCCACGGCAGATGATCCAGAAAGTGCGTCTGGAGCAGGCGCACCGGCTGTTGCACACCGACCTGCCGATCACCGAAGTGGCGCTGCAATGCGGGTACACCGACCACAGTGCGTTTACCCGCCAATTCAAGGCGTCGACGGGGTTTACGCCGAGGCAGTATCGGCAGTTGGCGTAGTCGCCCACATTGCAATGCAACGAATGGCCCCGGTTGTGGCTCCTATGCTTACGAGCAACCTTTGGACGACAACAGGGATCAGGCATATGACGGCGGCTGAAAACAACCATGTGAACTGGCTGGTGGAACAATCGATGCTGCACGCGGCACGCCAGCGCGCCAAGCTCTATTCGGGCCAGGGCCGGTTGTGGCAGCAGCCTTACGCGCAGACGCGGCCCCGTGATGCTTCGGCCCTGTCGTCCGTGTGGTTCACCGCGTACCCGGCCTCGATTGTGACCCGTGAGGGCGGCACGGTGTTGGAGGCGTTGGGGGATGAGGCGCTGTGGCAGGCGTTGTCGAAGATCGGCATCCAGGGCATCCACAATGGCCCATTGAAAAAGTCCGGCGGCCTGAAGGGCACGCAGCACACACCGACCATCGACGGCAATTTCGACCGCATCAGCTTCGAGATCGACCCGGAGTTGGGCACCGAGGCGCAGTTGCAGGCGTTGACGCGCATGGCGGCGGCGCACAATGCGGTGATCATCGACGATGTGATCCCGTCCCACACCGGCAAGGGCGCGGATTTCCGGCTGGCCGAGATGGCCTACGAGGACTATCCCGGCCTGTACCACATGGTCGAAATCCGCGAGGAGGACTGGGCGCTGCTGCCCGACGTCGCTGAGGGCCGTGACGCGCAAAACCTCAGCCCCGTCCAGGTCGATGCGTTGCGTGACAAACACTACATCGTCGGCCAGTTGCAGCGGGTGATCTTCTTCGAGCCCGGCGTCAAGGAAACCGACTGGAGCGCGACAGACGTGGTGCTCGGTGTGGATGGCAAGCCGCGTCGCTGGGTGTACCTGCATTACTTCAAGGAAGGCCAGCCATCGCTGAATTGGCTGGACCCGACCTTTGCCGCGCAGCAGATGATCATCGGTGATGCGCTGCACGCCATCGACGTGATGGGCGCGAAGATCCTGCGCCTGGACGCCAACGGTTTTCTTGGTGTGGAGCGCAAGCTGGACGGCACGGCCTGGTCCGAGAGCCATCCGCTGTCGATCACCGGCAACCAGTTGCTCGGCGGCGCGATTCGCAAGGCCGGCGGTTTCAGTTTCCAGGAGTTGAACCTCACCGTGGATGACATCGCTTCCATGTCCCATGGTGGCGCCGACCTGTCCTATGACTTCATCACCCGTCCGGCGTACCAGCATGCACTGCTAATGGGCGACGCCGAGTTCCTGCGCCTGATGTTGCGTGAAATGCACCGCCAAGGTATCGACCCCGGTTCGCTGATCCATGCGTTGCAGAACCACGATGAGCTGACCCTGGAGTTGGTGCACTTCTGGACGTTACACGCCCATGACACCTTCCTGTACCAGGGCCAGACCTTTCCCGGCAATATCCTGCGCGAGCACATTCGCGAGCAGATGTACGAGCGCCTGGCCGGTGAGCATGCGCCGTATAACCTCAAGTTTGTGACCAATGGCGTGTCGTGCACCACGGCCAGCATCATCACGGCGGCGCTGGGCATTCGTGATCTGGAGGCGATCACCGAAGCTGACATCCGGCAGATCCGCCAGATCCATTTGCTGCTGGTGATGTACAACGCCATGCAGCCTGGGGTGTTTGCCTTGTCGGGTTGGGACTTGGTGGGCGCGCTGCCGCTGGCGGCCGAAGAGGTCGAGCACTTGATGCAGGATGGCGACACCCGTTGGATTCATCGCGGCGCGTATGACCTGGTGGATTTGAACCCGGACGCAGCGCTTTCGGCTGGCCACATGCCACGCTCGAAAAGCCTTTACGGCAGCTTGAACAGCCAGTTGCAGGACCCCGAATCCTTTTCTTCGCAACTGCAGAAAATCCTCGCGGTGCGCCGTGCCTATGACATCGCCGCCAGCCGCCAGATTCTGGTGCCGGAGGTTGAAAACTCGGCGCTGCTGGTAATGGTGCATGAATTGCCGGCCGGCAAAGGCACGCAAATCACTGCACTGAATTTTGGTGCGACGCCGATCATTGAAACCCTGCATCTATCGGATATTGCTGCCGGGATGGTAGTGGACATCATCAATGAGCGTGTGGAAGGCGACCTGACGGCGGAGGGGGAATTCACCATTACCCTGGATGCGTACGAGGGGTTGGCGTTGCGGGTGGTGAGTAGTTCACCACAGTAACTTTACCCACCATAAAGATCGCAACTTGTTTCGGAGTTTCCTTACGTTGCCTGCATAAAGTCGCATGTTAGTGTCCTGCTCACTACTTGCCTCTTACGCGTATGGCGACTCAAAGGAACAGGAATGCGATCTCCGTCGGTATCCAGTGAAGAACATTCAACTGCACAACTTCCGCGTGCAGGGTTAGTGGTCAGTCTCGCCACTCGGCAAGAAGAAATACGTGAGGTGCAACGCCTGCGTTATCGTGTCTTTACCGAAACTTTTAAATGGTCTGAACTTGCAAACCCTGAGGCGTTGAATACTGACGAGTTTGACGACTACTGCGACCACTTACTGGTCCGCGACGCCAAGACTTCAGCCGTGGTGGGCGCCTACCGCCTGATGGGCCCGGCCGCTGCACAGCGCATGGGGCACTACTACTCGGAGAGGGAGTTTGATCTCAGTGGGCTAGCGTCATTGCGCGCCAGGACCGTTGAAGCCGGGCATGCCTGTGTCCACCCCGAATACCGCAGCGGCAGTGTGATCATGCTGTTGTGGTCAGGTCTTGCGAAGTATATGGAGCGTGAGGGCTGTGACCATCTGATGGGTTGCGCGAGCGTGAGCCTGTCCGATGGTGGCCATGATGCGGCGGCGTTGTATCGAGGCTTTACCGCAGAAAATCGAGCGCCCGCCGACTATCGCGTAACGCCCCATATCCCTTTTCCCCTGGAAGCGTTCGAGCCCGGACATGTGCCGCGCGTCCCGCCGTTGCTTAAAGGTTACTTGCGCAGTGGTGGCTGGGTCTGTGGTGCACCGGCGTGGGATAAGGAATTCAATGTGGCGGACTTCTTTATGTTATTGCCACTGTCGAAGTTGGACAGTCGTTATGCGCGACATTACTTAAAGCCTAAACAATAACAAGGGTTCGTTTACTATGTTTCTGAGTGAAGAAAGAGATACCGTTTTAGCCTGTATTCCTGAACTGGTGCCTGTTCTTGAAGCGGCCTCACTGATTGAACTAGAACGTGGCGAGTCCAAACAACTGGCCACGTTGTTTAAAACAGTCGGCGCGCCAGGACTTTCCATCGCCAAGGAACTTGGCGGTGGAGGGATCAGCGCAGTCAACCTGGCCCAGGTACACACCTGGGTTGGCGCCCATTGCCCTTCATTGGCCGTGATGATGACCATGCACCATCACACGGTGGCCGGCATGATGGCGGCGAGTCGCTTCTTTCCCGATATCCAGGGAATGCTCGGCGTGGTCGCTCGCGACAACCTGTTGGTCGCGTCGGGTTTTGCCGAGGGGCGGGCACACGCCAATATCCTGGAGTCCACGCTGTCCGTAGAAAAAACAGCCGATGGTTATCGAGTGAGCGGCAGCAAGAAGCCCTGCACGATGACCCATCACTTTGACGCGATCAGCTTTGGCGTCAACTACGTCGACCCGCAAGGCCAGACCCATATCGGCATCGGCCTGGGGTTGGCGGGTGACCCGAATATCCAGCGGAAAAAGTTCTGGTCGGTGCCGCATTTACAAGCAGCCGACAGCCATGAAGTGATCTTCGACAAGCTGTTGGTGCCAGAGGCGATGATGTATTTCAGCAAGGCCGTGGATAACCAACTGGACGATGTGCAGCAGGGCACGGGTGAGCACTTGTTTGCGATCTGGTTCCAGTTGCTTGCGTCGGCGTCCTACCTGGGCATGGCGTCTGCGTTGGCGTCGAGGGCATTGGCATGCAACAAAGGCTCGCAGGATGATCGCGCAATGCTGCTGATTGATCTGCAGGGCGCCACGATGGCGATACGCGGCCTGGCGGTTGCCATCGACCAGAACCGGTTCCTGCGCGCAGACCTGGCACGCGCGCAAGCCACGCGGTTTGCCGTGCAAGAGGCGATCAACCGCATCAGTACCCGCGCCTTCGAAATCCTCGGTGGCATGGCGTTCATGTCCTCCGAGGAAGTCGCTTACCTGTTGGTGGCGACGCGGGTACTGGCGTTTCACCCCACCTCACGGCTCGCCAGTGTGCCGTTCCTGTGTGAGCAGCTCAGTTAATAGAGTTGCGGCACGATGAGTTCCGGTGGCGTCGGGCTACGGGAGTAGTCCTCCTGCCGCACCCGCTGCGGCAGTTCGATCACCGGCAGCTCGACTTCTTCATATGGCATCTGCCCGAGCAGGTGGTGGATGCAGTTGAGCCGGGCTTTTTTCTTGTCATCCGCCTGCACCACCCACCACGGCGCTTCGGCGATGTGGGTGCGTTCGAGCATGATTTCCTTGGCCTTGGTATAGGCCTCCCAGCGCCGACGCGACTCCAGGTCCATGGGGCTGAGCTTCCATTGCTTGAGCGGGTCGTGAATACGGCTAAGAAAGCGCAGGTGCTGTTCCTGGTCGGAAATGGAAAACCAATACTTGATCAACTGAATGCCGGAACGGGCGAGCATGCGCTCGAACTCCGGCACGGTGCGGAAGAACTCTTCGTACTGGTCCGCGTTGCAGAACCCCATGACCTGCTCGACGCCAGCGCGGTTGTACCAGCTGCGGTCGAACAGCACGATTTCGCCGGCGGCCGGCAGGTGTGAAACGTAGCGCTGGAAATACCACTGAGTCTGTTCTCGGTCATTCGGCGCGGGCAGGGCGGCCACTCGGCAGACCCTCGGGTTCAGGCGCTGGGTGATGCGTTTGATCACACCGCCTTTGCCGGCAGCATCGCGCCCTTCGAACAGGATCACCACTTTGTGACCGGTCTTGACCACCCAACTCTGCAATTTCACCAGTTCGCCCTGCAGGCGGAACAGTTCGCTGAAATAAATCCTGCGCGCGGCTTTTTCGGCGCTTTCACCGACGTGCTCGTCAAACAGCGCGTTGAGGTCGTGCCCATCTTCGGATAATTCCAGTTCCAGCTCTTCGTCACTGTGATCCAGCAATTCACGATGGATGCGCTGCATCAAGGCATCTTCTATTGAGGACATGGGTGGAACTCGCGTGGTGGGGGATGGCAAAGTCTTAGTCGCATTTTGTTACTAACCAATGACATCAAATACCGTGATTGCGGTGGGAGAGGGGGACAACCAGGCGTTTTGCCACTCCACGTTCATAAAACCGTAACAAGAATGTTGCAGAGTTCCCGAGCCCGTAATTCACAAGGATTTTCCTGAATGAAACGTCTGATGAAGTCTGCTGCACTCGCCGTTGCGGTTTCTCTCAGTGCCACCTCGGTGTTTGCTGCCGAGAGCATCCGCCTCACCGGTTCCGGTGCGAGTTTCCCAGCCCCGATCTACCTCACCTGGTTCAAGGATTTCAGCAAGAAAACCGAGGGTGTCACCGTTGATTACCAATCCAAAGGTAGCGGTGCGGGTGTACAGGACTTCCTGAACAAAACCGTCGACTTCGCCGCCAGCGACTCGGCCATGAAAGACGAAGACATCGCCAAGGTGGCCGAAGGCGCGCAACTGCTGCCGATGACCGCTGGGGAAATCGTGTTGGCGTTCAACCTGCCGGGCAATCCTAAAGAACTCAAATTGCCACGCGATGTGTACTCCAACATCTTCCTGGGCAAGATCACCAAGTGGAACGATCCCAAGATCGCCGCCGCCAACCCAGGCCTGAAACTGCCTGACATGCCGATCACTGTTGTCGTGCGTGCAGACTCCAGCGGCACCACCGCGGTGTTCACCAAGCACTTGGCCGCGATCAACCCTGAGTTCCAGAAAGACCTGGGCGAAGGCAACACCGTCAACTGGCCAGCCAGCGACAAGTTCATCAAATCGCCGAAAAACGACGGTGTGACCGCCACTGTGCGTCAGACCCCAGGCGCGATTGGCTACATCGAATACGGCTTCGCCAAACTGGCCAAGGTTGACTTTGCCCAGCTGCAGAACAAGGCCGGCAAATACGTTGTACCTAACGCCGAAAGCGGCGCCGAAGCCCTGGCGGCGGTGAAAATGCCGGAAAGCCTGGTGGCCTGGCTGCCGGATCCGGATGGTGCCAAGTCCTACCCGATCACTTCCTACACCTGGATGATCTTCCGCAAGGACAACGGCAACCCAGCCAAAGCCAAGGCCATGCGTGAAATGGTCGAGTACAGCCTGACCGAAGGTCAGAAAATCGCCGACTCGATGGGCTACATCCCACTGCCTCCATCGGTTGTCGATCAAGTTCGCAAAGCTTCCGCCAACATCCAGTAAGGCCGCCAGGCCGCTCTCGGTATGGGTTGTCAGCCATGCCGGGAGCGTTTCCCCCTTGTTCCGGAAATAGCCAATGAACACACCTTTTGTCGTACCGGTTAACCCGGATTCTGCGTGCCAGCCACCTTCTACGAAGGACTTCCTGGTTGACCGCACCTTCCGTGCACTTGCACGCATAGGCGTAGTGCTGGTGCTGGCGCTGGTTTTCGCGCTGGTCTTCGAAGTAGGGCGCAAGGCACTTCCCGGCATGGAAAAGCACGGTTTTGATGTGCTGTTCGGCAGTGTCTGGGACGTTAACCAAGGCAAGTACGGCATTCTGCCAGCTATTTGGGGCACGCTTTACAGCGCCCTTATCGCGTTGCTGATCGCAGGCTTTTTCGGCGTCAGCATGGCGATTTTTCTCACCCAGGATTTCCTGCCGGCAAAACTCGCGGCGGTGTTTCGCACCATCGTTGAATTGCTCGCCGCCATTCCCAGCGTGGTCTACGGCCTCTGGGGCATTTATGTAGTGATCCCGGCTATCCGCCCGCTGACTGCGTGGCTGAACACTGAACTGGGCTGGATTCCGTTTTTCGGCACGTCCCTCAGCGGGCCGGGCCTGCTGCCAGCGGCGCTGGTGCTGGCAATCATGATTTTGCCAACCATTGCCGCCGTGTCTCAGGACGCCCTCACCGGTGTGCCGATGAAAACCAAGCAAGCCGCCTACGGTATGGGCACCACTCACTGGGAAGCGATTCTCAAGGTGATGGTGCCCTCTGCCGCCACCGGCATCTTCGGTTCACTGGTACTCGGCCTGGGTCGCGCCTTGGGTGAAACCATGGCCCTGGCCATGTTGGTGGGTAACGCGAACAACATCTCGCTTTCGTTGTTTGCACCGGCCAATACCCTGGCCGCCTTGTTGGCGCTGAACTTCCCCGAAGCTGGCCCGAACGAGATCGAAGTGTTGATGTACGCCGCACTGGTGCTGATGTTTATCACGCTGCTGGTGAACATCATCGGTTCGATGATCATGGTCTACGCCCAGCGGGGTACCAAGTAATGACTGATCTCTCTACGCCCATCACCGCCATGCCGAGCCTGCAACGCCGGTTCGAAGGCCGTGCCTTGCGCAGCCTGGTGCTGACCACCCTGGTGTGGTTCGGCGCGTTGCTGGCCAGCGTGCCGCTGATTTCCGTGCTCTACATGCTGATCACCCGAGGTGGCGCACGCCTGAGCCTGGAAGTGTTCACTGAACTGCCGCCCACCGGTTTCGAGACCGGCGGTGGCTTCGGTAACGCCATGGCCGGTACGTTCGTGATGGTCGGTATCGCTGCCGCCATCGCCGTGCCGGTCGGCATTCTGGCTGCGGTTTTCCTCGCTGAACTGGGCCCGGACAGCAAGTTGGCGAACGCTTCGCGCTTCGCCGCCAAGATGCTTACCGGTTTGCCATCGATCCTGGCGGGTGTGTTTGCCTACGCCCTGGTGGTGATGACGACCGGGACTTACTCGGCTCCAGCAGGTGGCGTGGCATTGGCGGTACTGATGCTGCCGATCGTGGTGCTGACGGCTGAAGAGTCGATGAAGATGGTGCCCAAGATCATGAAGGACGCGGCCTACGGCATGGGCTGCACCCGTTCGCAGGTGATCTGGAAAATCGTCTTGCCTACCGGCATGCCCGCGATCCTGACCGGCGTGATGCTCGCAGTCGCACGTGCTGCCGGCGAAACCGCACCGCTGTTGTTCACCGCGCTGTTCAGTAACTACTGGATCTACCACGACGGCAGCCTGGCGGTCATGAATCCGACGGCGTCCCTGGCCGTGTTGATTTACAACTTCTCCGGCATGCCTTTCGACAACCAGCTTGAGCTCGCCTGGGCGGCCTCGTTGGTGCTGGTAATGATCGTGCTGGTCGTGAATATCGTGAGCCGTATTTTCGGCAAGCCCAAGTACTAAGAACGGGAGCACCTGAATTTTGAACGTCTCAACTGCGCAAAAAGCCGCTCCGTTTGTCACCCAGGCGCCTGTGGTCATGGACTGCAAGCTGGACAAGATTTTCTACGGCAACTTCATGGCGGTGCGTGATAGCCATGTGCCAATCGAGAAAAACAAGATTACCGGCTTCATCGGCCCGTCCGGCTGCGGCAAATCGACTGTGCTGCGTAGCCTCAACCGCATGAACGACCTGGTCAAAGGCTTCCGCTTCGAAGGCCACGTGCATTTCCTCGGCCAGGACGTGTACGGCAAGGGCGTTGATCCCGTCGTCGTACGCCGTTACATCGGCATGGTGTTCCAGCAGCCGAACCCGTTTTCGATGAGCATCTTTGACAACGTGGCCTTTGGCCTGCGCCTGAACCGCTACAAAGGCGACTTGGGTGATCGCGTCAAGCACGCGCTGCAAGGCGCCGCGTTGTGGGATGAAGTCAAGGACAAGCTCAAGGTCAGCGGCCTGTCGCTCTCCGGCGGCCAGCAGCAACGTCTGTGTATTGCTCGCGCAATTGCCACCGAGCCGGAAGTGCTGTTGTTGGACGAACCTTGCTCGGCGCTCGACCCCATCGCCACCCGTCGTGTCGAAGAGCTGATGGTCGAGTTGAAAAAGGATTACACCATCGCGCTGGTCACCCACAACATGCAGCAGGCGATCCGTGTGGCCGATACCACCGCGTTTTTCTCGGTGGACATCTCCCAGGGCACCCGCACCGGTTATCTGGTGGAAATGGGCGCCACCGCGCAGATCTTCGAAAACCCGCGTGAGCAAATGACCGGGGACTACATCAGCGGCAAATTCAGCTGACCCATGCATCGTTTTTCAGGATTGCCAATGACTGCAACACGTCGTCTTGATCTGGCCGCGATTGAACGCGCCCTGCGCAAGGTACAGGGCCGTTTTGCCCAGCTTAGCCAGGACTTTACCGAGCCACGCGACCCGCTGACAGACGAAGTGCTGCAGAATGTGCTTGAAGGTTATGCCCTGATTGACGACTATGTTGCGCGCGGTGTCGACCTGTTCGACCTCCAGCAATTGAATCTGATGCTGGAGATCAATGCCACGGTGCTCTGTGGCAAAGACCCGGTGCGCCGGCAGGAATACGCGCAGCACCTGGCGGCGACCGAAGTGCACTTTTTCAACAATGTCGAAGGTGGCATCAAGGATTTGTATAACTGGTATTGCAAGCACCATAACGAATCCGTATGGAAGCGAGCAGCCGGTGTCTACGTGCGGGTCCTGAGCAAGCCGCAGTTGTTCATTGAAGGCAATCACCGCAGTGGGTCGCTGATCGTCAGCTATCTGCTGATGCGTGAGGGGTTGCCACCGTTTGTGCTGACGCTGGACAACGCCGAGGGCTATTTCAACCCGTCCTCGGTGATACGCAACTCCGCGAAGCATGGCGTAATGGCGTTGTACGAATTGCCCAAGATCAAGAAAAAATACGCAGCGTTCCTGGAAGATAACGCTCCAGATCCAACCGAGTTTTTCCTGAGCGACACACCAGCGCCCGCCCACCAGGGGGGCCAATGATGGGAAGGTACCCAGTGCTCGACACGATCAAGCGTGTGTTCATCAAGCGTCAGCGAATCCGTATTTCGTTCGACATCGACGACACACTGGCCTGTCAGCTGCACCACAGTGCAACCGAGCACAGCCGCTTGCCGGCGTGTGTGCACCGTTGGTTGGGTGAGCCCTTGCGCTGCGGCACCCGTTCTCTGACCCGTGAGCTGCGTCGCCAGGGTTGCAGCGTCTGGGTCTATACCTCATCCGGCCGCACGCCGTCCTACATCCGACGTTGGTTGTTGCTGTATGGCATCCATGTCGATGGCGTGGTCAACAGTGTGCGACATAGCCAGGCCCTGACCGACCGTGGGCTGACGAGCACCCCGTCAAAATTCCCACCGGCTTTCGATATCGACTTGCATGTCGATGATTCCGAAGGCGTGCAGCTTGAAGGTTTCGACCACGGGTTTCGCGTGGTAGTGGTTGACCCGGAAGACGAGCAATGGGCGCAACGTGTGCTGGAGGCTGTGGCACAGGTTCAGGTACAACTTGCCCGGCAACAACCGCAGCGGCACAAGATGCCGGTTCGGGTTTATCCAGGGTTGACGTTGAACGGCTAAAAGCCGGAATCCTGTGCAAACCAAGGCGCAGCGAAGGTTGCTGCTGGGGCTGGATGCCATTAGCATCACGCCCCGTGCTTGAGCCTTGGAGGGCCACCGATGCGACATGATGTTATTTTGCGCTTATTCGCGATGATGTTGTTCAGCCTGGCCCTGACCGGCTGTATTCATTACGAACACAACAGTGCAGAAGGCAAGCCGGTCGACCAAGTCGCCACCATCCAGCAGTTCGATAAGCACCTGACGATATTCAAGATCGATGACGATCAGACCCTGTATTGGCTGAGTCGCCAGAACGAATACCGCTTGGGAGCTGGGGTGCACAGACTTCAAGTCACCCGGTTCATCTCTGCGCAGGCCCAGACAGCGCCCCTGGCAATGACGGTTGAACTGGCGGGTGGTCGCACCTATGGTCTTTACGGCAACGTGTCGTCGAACCGCTGGAGTTTCGATATCCGTGATGTCGAAACAGGGAAAAGCGCTTCCGTTATCGACCATTTGAACAAGACGCCCTGATGGGGCAAGCAAAAAAAGGGGGCGGCTGATTAATCAGCCGCCCCCTTTTTTACTTATTTGGCGCTCAACGCACCGAGAAACTCGGTATGCCGCAACACCTTCGAAAACATCGACAGCGTGAAGTTTTCAGCCGCTTTTTGCTGTTCATCGGTGAACGTTGCCGTGCAGTCGGCCAGCGTCACCACGTTATAACCCTTCTCATAACCTGATCGAACGGTGCCTTCGACGCAGCAGTTGGTCAGGAATCCCGCCACCACCAGGTTCTGGATGCCGTTGTTGCGCAGTACCAGGTCCAGGCCGGTGGTGGCAAAGCCATCCAGCCCCCGCTTGCCTTCCACGAGGATATCGCCGGTTTCACGGCTGATGGCCTCGGTAATCTCGGCGCCCCAGCTGCCGGAAAGAAAAGCAGCGCCATCGGCAACGCCCTTCAAGATTCCATAGTCACGCGTCGTCAGTTCCGGGTAGCCCTCAGTGAACTGGATCGGCAGGTGAATGATCTTCACGCCCAGCGCGCGTGCCTGTTGCACGGTCGTTGCGGTGTTGGCCAGCATGTCGGACTGGTGCATGACGTCTTTGACGGCGTCATGAAACACGCCACCTGCGGTGGTGAAATCGTTTTGGAACTCGATCAGAACAAGAGCGGTGGCGTTTGGATTCATGATGAGGCTCCGAGAGGTGTCACGGGATTGACCCTTCAGAGTATATTCACTGAATTATCCCCCACAAGGACAGTGCAATGACCCGCTATTTCAAACATCCAGAGAGTGACCAGGTCGAAGAAGTCGATGCGTTCCAGGTATTGGCAGTCTTGTTTCTCGGCCCGCTCTACCTGCTCTTCGCAGGCCTTTGGCGCCACCTGCTGATCTGGGCTATGGCATTAGGGCTGGGTTTTCTCGCAGGCCCGCCCTGGGCGGCGATTCCCATTGCCGGGCTGCCCATCCTCTACTGTTTCCTGATCCGTAAAATCGTCGCCGCTGAGTATGTGAAGAAGGGCTTGGTCGAAGTGCCCGACCCGGCGCTGGCGCTCAAGAAACCAGCGCCAGCGGCAGAAACTGTCGCTGAGTAGTTACCGGGAGAGAGGTCTCATCGGCCGAACTTTTGGATAACTTGAACAGGTCGGGAATGGCAGAGGTCAAGACGGTGGCGCCTGAGACCAGTAAAAACGGCGCAACCGAAGTGATCATGAGCGCGGCTTGAAAGGGGTTGTTGTTTTCAGCGGCGGCGACTGGATTGCCGAACAATGCCAGTGCGGCGATTACCACTCTCTTCCATGAGTCCATTCTGCGGTGCATCCATTGCGTTGGGAGGACGCCACGATAACAGAGCAGGGGGCTCATCGCGTTGGATGAGTTTGCGGGTTTTCCTCCAGATGCTTGCCTAGCTCACTGATCTAGCAAGCTTTTTTGCTGGCTTCCTGAGGCAAGAAAGCAGCCCTTCGACCTTGCATCAAAGCGACTGGATCTATATATTCCCAACCCTGCAACACGCGCTACCGCCCGAATGGCGAAACTGGTAGACGCATGGGACTTAAAATCCCCCGCTCGTAAGGGCGTCCCGGTTCGATTCCGGGTTCGGGCACCATCATTTGGTTTCACGACATTCCAGGAAGTCGCTGAAACCCACAGAGAACCTGCCTTGTGCAGGTTTTTTTGTTTTCACGGGGAGTCCTTTCTCAGGCACTCCCAATCATCTCGTCTGCCAAGTCGGCGAGCGCGCGAAGACGGTCCATCTGTCGCATATCGTGGTGATAGCCCATCCAGATGTCCCGGCCCGGTGGCGCCTCGCCGGTGTCTACTCGTTTTAGCGCGGGCAATTGATCACCCAGTGCGCGGGGCAGCACGGCTACGCCTAGGCCGAGCCCACACATCTGCGCCTGAACCGTACGGCTGCTGCTGGTAAACACGGTTCTGGCTCGCGGATACGACGCCTGTAACCAGAGGACGTCGGGATAATGCGCCTGTGCAGTGTTCATGGTGATCAGTCCGAGGCCTTCACCATCCGTTTGCAGTGGGAATGACGCCTGGGCACTCATGTACAGCCCGTAGCTCAGCGTAACGAGCCGTCGTTGGACGATGTCGGGCTCGGTGAACGGGACGATCCTGAATGCGATATCCGCTTCTCTGCGCGTCAGATCGAACAAGCGATGCCCTGCAATCACCTCGGGCACGATCAAGGGATGGCGCCGGGCGAGTTCACCCAGGACGGGGCCTAGCACATAACTGGCGAACCAGTCCGCCGATGAGATCCGCAACTGGCCTTCAAGCTGGGCGCTTTCGCCCGCGATGCGTCGCTCGATTGCCAGCGCGTTACGTTCCATTTCCTCTGCCAGTTCGAAAATGCGTTCACCGCTGTCGGTCAATACCAACCCTGACGCCGTGCGGCGGAAAAACACCTCTCCACCGGCCTGCTCCAACACGTGCAGGCGTCGCCCCACGGTGGGATGGCTGACGCCCAACAGCTTGGCGGCGGCACCCAGCGAACCGCCGCGTGCGATGGACAGGAAGACGCGCAAGTCATTCCATTCCATGGTTTACCCCGTACAAAAGTGAACAGTGAAGATGCAGTAATGGCAGTCCCGCGGCAACCCCTGGGCTCGCACAATGGCGGGCAAGCCGTTTCAGGCTTGACTCCTGCACCCAAAGAAGGACACCCGCATGAACCTTGAAACCCTGGCCGCTCGACTGGAGGCCCTGGAAAGCCGTGCGGCCATCGAATCACTCATCTCTGCCTACGCCAACGCGTTTGATCGCTTGGACCCTGACTTGTTACGCACGATCTGGCATGCCGACGCTGTTCTGGACCTGCCAGGCTTCGGCGAAGGCGCTGGCCCGGAGGGTATTGTCGCGATGGCACACAACAGCTGGCGAAAGATGCCCCACATGCACCATTGGATGGCCAACCCGCTGATTCGTATCGAGGGTGATGTCGCCACGGCAACCGTCGCAGCTGACTGCTTGTTTCATGACATCGAAAAAGGTCCGGTGCAGGTCAGCGGCCTTTATCACGATTGCTTCGAACGACGCGAAGGCCAATGGCTGTTTACCAAGCGACGCTTTGAGCTGCACTTCCTGACGCCACTGGAAAACTGGAAGCCCATCGCGGGTTCGGAAACGTTCGGCGGTATTTGAGCCCGCAGCCGTTTGGGATGCGCGCCGTTGATTGGGCGGATGACGCAGAGCCCAGCCTCGATTGATTGTGTAGGGAGTATGTCCATGTTGCGCACTGCTATTTCCCAGCCTGACACACGCCGCTGGGCGATGTTTGCGGTTTTGCTGGTCGGCGCGTTCCTGCCGCCGCTGGATTTTTTTATCGTCAATGTCGCACTGCCGTCGATCCGCGACGCGTTGGGCGGCTCGGCCTCCGCCGAGCAGCTAGTCATTTCCTCGTATGCCGCGCTGTATGCAGTGACACTGATCACCGGAGGGCGGCTTGGGGACCTCTACGGCAGAGGCCGCGTGTTTCTTTGCGGCCTGGTGGGTTTTGCGGCCGCCTCGGTGCTGTGCGGTTTTGCCGGGTCGCCATGGGTGTTGGTCGCCGGACGCGCCTTGCAGGGCGTCACGGCCGCCGTCATGGCCCCGCAGGCGCTGGCGTCGGTGCAGGCGATTTTTCCCGAGTCGGAAAAGCCGCTCGCGCTCAGCTTATATGGTGCTGTCTTCGGCCTGGCCTCCGTGAACGGCCAGGCACTGGGCGGCATCTTGATTTCCCTCGATCCCATGGGTTTGGGCTGGCGGGCGATTTTCCTGGTCAACTTGCCGGTGGCGGCGCTGGTCTTGCTGTTTGGCATTCCCCTGCTGAAGGACGTGAAATTGCGTCATACCACGCAATTGGACCTCGGCGGCATGGCGTTGTCGGTTGCCTGCCTCGGCGCGCTCATCGTACCGTTGACCGTGGGCAGGGAAGCAGGCTGGCCGTGGTGGTCTTGGTTGTCGCTGCTTGCCGTACCGGTATTGGCGCGGTTGTTCTGGCGCTATGAAACTCACCTGAGCCGTTCCGGCGGCGTGCCGCTGATTGCGCCCGCCGCGTTGACCGCCCCCAGGTTGGGCCGCGCACTGCTGGTTGCATTGCTGTTTTACTCAATTGGCGTGTTCTTTCTGTTGTTTTCGGTATACCTGCAGCAGGCGTTGCACACCTCTGCGCTGAGCGCCGGCTTGGTGTTCCTGCCATTTGGCGCAGGGTTCCTGGTCGGCCCCCTGTTGACCCCGTTGGGGCGGCGCATACTCGGCGGCTATGTCAATCCGCTCGGCATGGCGCTGGAGTCCATCGGGTTGCTTGCGCTGGTCTGGCTCATCGCTGCGACACCCGTCGGTGCGCCACTGGCGCCGGTGGGGCTGGGAGCGACTCTGTTTGTGATTGGCCTGGGGCAAGGGCTGGCCCTGCCGACGTTGATGCGCATGGTCACCGGCAGCGTTGCGCCGGCCTATTCGGGCATGATTGCCGGCATCGCCAGTTCGACCCTGCAAGTCAGCACGGCCCTCAGCGTCGCCGTAATTGGCGGGGTGTTCTATACCGTTCTCGGTTCGCGCACCGATCCAGCCGCGATCACCCACGCCTTCATCGTTGCGAACCTGTGCATTGCCGTTTGCCTGGCCGCTGGTGCCGGCTTGGGCGTTACGCTCGCTTGGCGATCCGCCGCCTACACACCCCGCCATGTCAGGTAAATTCAACAAGTAGTTAGCTGTGACTTCAAGAATTCGTCGAGGCCTGTACGAAAAAGCACTCAAGAAATCAGGACGCTTCAGACGCTGACTTTGCTTCCAAATGACCTCTGCCGAGTTGTTAAATCTTAGGCTCCCAGATAGGTAGATGAGGGTACTGCTCATGAGTGAAGATCTGCTCAAATCATTCTCTAAAGAGGTCATGCAAAACGGGCCGGAGTCGACCCTGCCTTGTAACTTGAGCGACCAGTGGCTGGAGGTGTTATCCGCGCAGATGGAGGATTTTTTCGAAAATGATTCAGATGAGTGCCTGTCACTCCCCTTGATGGCCGTACTTCACATCCTGTTCGCGAAAAATGAAGGGGCGGCGATTTCGGAAACTCACGACAGGCTTTTTGATCATCTTTGCAACTATCGGATAGAGCTGGGGTTGGAAGAGATCAGGCGCAAAACCCATGTGAGTGTAGAGCCCGCCAATTTGGAAAGCATATTAACCAATCGCAGCGTGGCCTTTAAGCAATCGGCAAACTGATTACACTGAAGTACAAATGAAGTGCCTGCCCCTGTATTTATTCATCCGGTACAACCTCCTAGAGTTCTTCCCATTCGCCGCTCTGTCATCCCGGCAGGGCGCGAATTGGAGAATTACTGATGCCCTTGTTCAATACCATCGAATGGCGCAATAACCTGTTGGAGTCCCTATCGTGACTCGCCCTGTCAGCATCGACTTCGTGTCGGATGTGATGTGCCCTTGGTGTGCACTCGGCGCTTTAGCGCTGCAACAGGCCATCGCGAACCTGGCGGGCGAAGTTGCCGTGGAGCTGACCTTCAAACCCTTCGAGCTGAACCCGGACATGCCGCCTGAGGGCGAAAACGCTGTCGAACACATGATGCGTAAATATGGCCGCACCTTTGCCGAAGTCGCCGCGCGTAATGTCATGGTGATCGACCGCGGTAACGCCTTGGGCTTCACGTTCGACTTGGCGAAGCGTACGCACTTCTACAACTCCTTTGACGCCCACCGTCTGTTGTATTGGTCGGTGGCGCAGGGTCGCCAAGTTGCACTGAAGCACATTCTGTTCAAGGCGCATTTCAGTGATGGGGAGAATATCAGCAGCCACGACACCTTAGTGCGTCTTGCTGGTGAGGCGGGGCTCTCCACGGCACGCGCTCAAGGGGTGCTGGACAGTGGGGAGTTCGCCGTTGAAGTCCGTGAGCTTGAAGATTTTTACCGCAGGCGCGGGATCAACGCTGTCCCGGCCATGGTACTGAATGGGCGTCACCTGGTGGCTGGCTCACAGTCCGTCGAGGAATACGAACAAGCCATCAGGCAAGTAGCGGTTGCGCCGTGATTACACGAACGGCTGACCGCTGAACCCGCGTGGCAAACGCTGCAAACCAGGCAAGTCGGTAAGACGCTGCGTCCACGCGCTGCGCCAGTCAACGTGGGTCTGAGTCTTGGCTTTTCGATTGGCGCGGCGGGCGGCGTTGCGCTGGGTGCGGCGCGCCTCTTTATAGGCATCGGTATTGCGACAGGTACGGCATTTGACCCGGTTCAGCTCGGTGCTGGAGGGGAGGTTGGTGCCGTGGTGGCCACAGGCCAAGTGACCTGCAACCTTGAAGTGAATGACCATGTCAGCGTCTCCTTCTTGGGGGTACGCGCATCGGCAGACCCACAATGCGCGCGGGGAGGGCGGGGTGTAAAAACCTCGACACCTAGGGTTACGACCCCAACGATGAGACAGCGTTCGGTTTTGGCTACAGGCCTGTTCAAGCCTGGCACCTGAAGCTAACCTGCCAGGCCACCCATCAAGAATAAGGAAGCAATGATGAGCGTCGAGACCCTGCCATACGAGGGCAGTTGCCGTTGTGAGCGTGTGCGCTTCAGCGTGAGTGCCGCCCCGGTGATCACCATGGCTTGCCACTGCACCGGCTGCCAGAAGATGTCTTCCAGTGCGTTCTCACTGAGCGCATTGATTCCCGCCAGCGGTTTCACGGTCATCCAGGGTTGCCCTGTGATCGGCGGTATGCAGGGCGTGGATCGCCACTATTTCTGCCCCCATTGCATGAGCTGGTTGTTCACGCGGCCCCACGGCATCGATGAGTTCGTCAACGTGCGCGCCGCCTTGCTGGATAACGCCAGCGGTTACGTGCCTTTCATGGAGACCTGGACGCGCGAGAAGCTGCCTTGGGCCTCCACTCCGGCGGTGGAAAGCTTTGCGCAGCTGCCCGAGCCTCAGGAATTTGCGCGCTTGATGCAGGCCTACGCCGAGTTCAGTCGATCAGCGCCAGCAAGTCCGTAGTGCCCACATCCAAGCCTGCCTGGGTCAGCAAGGTCGTGGCCTGGCCCCGGTGGTGGGTTTGGTGATTGAAGAAGTGTACGAGCAGGCTGAAGAAGTCCTTATCGGCCGTGACGCCGCGCATGTTGCTGTAATGCAGGCGATGGTCCAGGTCGGTCTCCTGCACGGTGTGGCTCCAATCGACGATCAATTGATCCAGCCAGGTGCGATAGGTTGCCAGCTCGCGTATATCCGCGAAGGCCAGATGCTTGAGATCAGCAGGCGTAGCAACAGCCTGCATCGGAGCCAGTGCTGAAAAGCCTGCTGGATGCTGCGCAAAACGCTTGAGCCAGACGCTATCGCCCAGCACCAGGTGGTTCAGGGTGCCGAGGATCGAGCCGAAAAACGCCTGTCGGTCCATCGCCAGCTCCGCGTCCGTCAATGTCAGGGCCGCGTCATAGAGCTTGCGGTTCATCCACTGGTTGTAATTCGCCATCAGTGCGATGTGCTCAGTCCGGTTCACTTGGGTTTTCTCTCGAAGTCGCGATAGCGTCATGATAGGCCGGGACCGCCCGGCGGTCATGGTGTTCCGGCAAGGTCGGGCTATGGTTGATAGACGCCAACACTGCGCCCTCGGAGGGTGACACCATGAACACCAGCGATTTACTCGAACAACTCCTGCGCGCCGGGCAAGGCGGCAGTGCGTCATCCGGCGGACTGGGTGGACTGCTTGGTGGGTTACTGAAGGGCGCCGGCACAGGCAATGCATCAGCCGGTGGCGGTCTGGGTGGTTTATTGGGAGGGCTGGGTGGCATGTTGGGTGGCGCCACGGGCACTCGTCCCGCTCAAGGGCGTTCCGGCGGGATGAACTACGCTGCGTTGGCCTCACTCGGTATGGCGGCATTCCAGGCCTACCAAGCCTGGCAACGCCAGCAGGCCACTGCGCCGCAGCAAGCCTTCCAGACAGTAGACCAGCTCGACGGCCCCGCAGCCGAAGCCCACAGCCATGCGGTATTACGTGCCTTGATTGCCGCCGCGAAAGCCGATGGGCGCATTGATGAGCAAGAACAGGCGCTGATTTCCAGTGAGCTGGGCCGCCATACCGACGACCCGCAACTGCAACAGTGGCTCGACGCCGAAGTCGCCAAGCCCTTGGATGCCGCGGATTTCGCCGAGTTCGCCAGCGACCCGGCTGTGGCGGCCGAGGTGTACCTGGCCAGTGTGATGTTGGTGGACGATCAGCAGGACGCCGAGCGTAACTATCTGGATGACCTGGCGGGGCAGTTGCACATCGACCCGCAATTGCAACTGCACCTGGAACAACAAGCCAAGTCCTAGAATCGCAGCGTGGCACCGGTGGTGAGCCATTGCGCGCGCTCACCGATCAGGCTGCGCCCGACCACCAGGTCCACGTCGACAAACTCGCCGAAATGAAACCTCGGCCCGGCCTGCCATGCCTGGTCGCCGCCATCCTGGCCGTAACGTTCGGCGATCACGGTCAACGAATGGGCCAAGTGGTACTCAAGGCCGGTGCCCCAGGTCAGACGGTGTTTTTGGTCGCCATCGTTGTAGGCGTGGGACCAACCGGCATTCAGGTTCAACCGCAAGGGTTCCAGCGGTTGCCACGTCAACGGGATATTGAAGTCGGCGCCATCGAAGCCGTGCTGACGGTCGTGTGCAAAGTGCGCACCGGCCGACACGGCCATTTCCAGCCCCAGATCTTCCCGCGACCATACTTGCGCCTTGAGCTGTGGATTCACTTGGGTTTCGCCCTTGTCTGCGCTGGTGGCACGGGACAGGGCTGCGCCCCATTGCACCGAAGGCAACGCAGCAAAGGTGCAGGCGGGCGACAGCGTTTCAGTGTGGGTACTGCCATCGTGGCGGTTGGCGGTGTGCCAGGCGTCCACATTGCATTCGCCCGGCGCATTGATCGCGCCGTCATCGACCACGTACGAACCACCGGCCGCATTGGCCTTGGACAGCAAGGCAATCGCCAACAGGATGCCCAGGGTCAGCCCGATAAAGATCAGGTTACGTTGCAACGCGCGACGCTTGGCCGGTGGCAGCAACAACAGAGTATGACGCGCATCTCGGTAGTGACGCGCACGGTATTTGGCGAACCCGTCCTGGCGTGGTGGGGTGTGTTTTTTGTGCATGATGCACCTCGCATGAATTCAGCTTTCTACGGTCAGCACCGAAATGCCGCTGGCTTTGGCCTGGCAGACCAGCTCAGAGGTGTCGTCCCCGCCGGGCAGGGCGATGACCACGTCTGGGCGGCTGTCGGTCAGCATGAAATGGTTGCGCTGGCGTTCCGCCTGCTTGCCGTGGCGTTGCCAGTTGGGCGGGTAGCGCACCACGTCGATGCCCAATTCCCGCGCCCATTCCTCGACGTCGCTGCCGAGAAATTGGTTGCCGCCGTGGATCAATACCTGCACCGGGCGCAGGCGGTGGTAAGCGTCCAGCACTTGGCGGGACATTTTGGTGTCGGCGTAATGACGACCTGCACAGATCAAGACGCGCATAAGGTGATTCCTTGTGTTGCACGGTGGCGGCCGGGCGACCGCCACCGTTTAAACGGCGGGGGAGATCAGTACCACTGCTTGAAGCGGCGGATGTAGATCGTCTTCATCAGTTGGGCCACGCAGCAGTAGCTGAGCAGGGTGCCCACCAGCCATGGGAAGTACGCCAGCGGCAGCGGTTGCAGGCCGACCAGGGTGCCCAGTGGCGAGAACGGCACGTAGATCCCCAGCACGATCACCACACAGGTCATCATCAACACCGGCCACGCGGCGGTGCTCTGGAAGAACGGGATCTTACGGGTCCGTAGCATGTGCACAACCAGGGTTTGCGAGAGCAGCCCCTCGATGAACCAGCCGGACTGGAACAGGGTCTGCACTTCCACACTGTTGGCCGCGAACACGAACCACATCAGCGCAAAGGTGGTGATGTCGAAGATCGACGAGGTCGGCCCGATCCAGATCATGAACCGGCCGATGTTCTTCGCATCCCACTTACGCGGCTTGGCCAGGTACTCCTTGTCCATCTTGTCCCACGGCAAAGCCAGCTGGGAGATGTCGTACATCAGGTTCTGCAGCAACAGGTGAATCGACAGCATCGGCAGGAATGGGATGAATGCACTGGCCACCAGCACCGAGAACACGTTGCCGAAGTTGGAGCTGGCGGTCATGTTCAGGTACTTCATGATATTGCCGAAGGTTTCGCGGCCCTTGAGCACGCCTTCTTCCAGCACCATCAGGCTCTTTTCCAGCAGGATGATGTCGGCCGATTCCTTGGCGATATCGGTGGCCGTGTCGACCGAGATACCCACGTCGGCGTCGCGCAGTGCCGGTGCATCGTTGATCCCATCACCCAGGAAACCCACAGTGTGGCCGTTGGCTTGCAGCGCCTTGAGCGCGCGTGACTTCTGCAGCGGTGTCAGCTTGGCGAACACGGTGCGTTCTTCCACACGGCGCAGCAGCGTGGCGTCGTCCATGGCTTCGATTTCAGCCCCCAGCAGCGGCTGGCCTGGATCGAGACCGACCTGGCGGCAGATCTTGCTGGTGACCACGGCGTTGTCGCCGGTCAGTACCTTGATCGCCACGCCGATCTGTTGCAGTGCCGCAATCGCAGGGCCGGCAGTTTCCTTCGGTGGATCAAGGAAGGTCAGGAAGCCCTGGATCACCAGGTTGCGCTCATCGGCAGTGGTGTACTGCTGACGTGCCATGGATTTAGGAATGTGGCGGGTGGCGACCACCAGCACACGGAACCCGTCTTCGTTATAGTCGTTGGCAATCGCGAGCAGTTCTTCACGGCGACGATCATCCAGCGGCACGGCGGCGCCGGCCTCCATGACGTGAGTGGAAATGCTCAGCATCTCTTCCACAGCGCCTTTGCACACCAGCAGTTGGTCGTCGGCGGCATCCTTGACCACGATCGACAGGCGACGACGCACGAAGTCGAACGGCAATTCATCGATCTTGCTGTAGGCGAACGGCACCTTGAACTTCGGGTTCTGCTCCGAAAACTCCACCACCGCCTGGTCCATCAGGTTCTTCATGCCGCTCTGGTGATGGCTGTTGAGCCAGGCCAGGGACAGCACCGCATCATCACGTTGACCAAAGGCGTTGACGTGATGTTCGAGGATGATCTTGTCCTGGGTCAGGGTGCCGGTCTTGTCGGTGCACAGCACGTCCATCGAACCAAAGTTCTGGATTGCGTTGAGGCGCTTGACCACCACTTTGCGCTTGGCCATGGCGGTGGCGCCCTTGGCCAGGTTGGCGCTGACGATCATCGGCAGCATTTCCGGGGTGAGGCCGACGGCCACCGCCAGGGCAAACAGGAAGGCATCGCCCCAGTCGCCCTTGGAGAAGCCGTTGAGCAGGAACACGATCGGCACCATCACCAGCATGAAACGGATCAGCAACCAGCTGACGCTGTTTACCCCGCGGTCGAACGCGGTTTGCACCCGCGAACCGACAATTGCCTTGGCCAGGGAGCCAAAGTAGGTGCGCGGCCCGGTGGCGACTACCACCGCTTTTGCACGGCCACTGACCACGTTGGTGCCCATGAAGCAAATGTTCGGCAGGTCCAGCAGGTTGCCCTGGTCGGCCACCACCGGTCCGGCGGATTTCTGCGTGACATTACCCAGGGTGTCGTACTTTTCCACCGGCAAGGCTTCGCCGGTCAGCACGGCCTGGCTGATGAACAGGTCGCGGGATTCGATCAGGCGGATGTCCGCCGGGATCATGTCGCCGGCCGACAGCTGCACGATATCGCCGGCCACCAGTTCGCGCATCGGCACTTCGCGCAGGGTCGGTTGCGAACCTACCTGCTCACGGCGCAACACGGTGGCCGTGGTGCGAACCATGGCTTTCAGGGCTTCGGCAGATTTAGCCGAACGGTGTTCCTGCCAGAAGCGCAACAGGCTGCTGAGCAGCACCATGGTCATGATGATGATGACTTTGGTCGGGTCGGCGTCTTCGCCTTCCTGCATCGGCAGCCAGCAGTCGGTGAAGAAACTGATACCGGCCAGTGTCAGCAGCACGTAGATAAAGGGGTTATTCAGTGCCTGCAGGAACTGGACGATGGCGTGAGGCGGCTTGTCGTGGGCGACTTCGTTGTAGCCTTCGCGTTGCAGGCGAGCGGAGGCGTCCAGTTCGGTCAAGCCGTCCTGGGTGGCACGTACGTTCGCCAGGGTGGCCGACAGGCCGTTGTGGGCTTCGCGGGCGGCACGCATCGACAGTTTGGTGTCGGCGTCGGTGCCATTCTTTTTGTGCAGAGGCGGGTTTTTTACGGCGCTCATTGTCTGTACTCCTGTCGCCAATTTTCGACAAAACATACCCGGTACTTACCTGAAGACAGGCGAGCGAAAGCATGCCGAGTCGCTAACTTCGCGATCGGTTTAAATAAGGTGTTCACATAACTTCTATATCGCCCGCTTACAGCGCGTTAGTTAACTAGCGCGCAGCGGGCTACTACTGGACGTGTTCATAAAGAACTCCAGAATATGGATCAGGAAGTTGCTGTTTCCAGCCTGGTCAGGCGGCGCGAGCGCTCACATAAAGACCGAGCATCAAGCTGGCCTGTGCCAGGCTGGAAACCTTGGGTCTCTGCGGGTCTTGAGGGTCGGCGTGATCCCAGTGCTGCACCAGTTGGCCGCTTTCCGGGCAGATACGCCAATGCGCCAGCGGGTAGGCCGGGCGCACTTGAGGGGAGGGTGCAGCAAACGCTGAGCGGGTAGGGGAAAAGCCTACGGGCTCACGGCACAGCTTGGCGCGCAGGGCGGCCGCTAGTGTGCGTACATCAGGCAAAACAAAGGCTTGGAAGGTCATAACACACCTCGGGACCGGACAGGCGACCGGCGAGGCAGTTACGGTGGAGCATCGAGCTCTAGCGCAGCTTACCGGACCGGGGAGGCGAGTCCTGTCATATTCTGGGTTTGGCGCCCGATGCCCGCGTAAGCGGTGCTCGGACAGCGACTAGATACTGTGTCCATTGGCTTCTTTTGTGAGGTTTAAAAAAGGCCCCAGTTGCAGGCACGGGCAATCTACTCAGACGGTTACAAAATGTCAACGCATGATTAATTAAATTGTCCGGTGTTCAGAGTTCATTCAGATAATCGGCATTCGAAAGTTAGTGGGTATATAACTTTAGATACCCTGTGCGGCCAGAACGGCCAGATAGATCAATACCACGCCACAGGTGCCATAACTGATACGTTGCCACAACGGTGACGCGTTCTGGCGCAACATATTGACCAGCCCCGCGATCAGAAAGCACGACAACACCGACGCCAGCATGAACCCGGCAAAGAACATCAGCGTCTGCCCGTGGCTGGGCGTGGTGCCGACGATGCCCGACAACGCGCTGCCCAACGCGCCCCAGTAAACAATGTTTTTCGGGTTGGCCAGGGAGATCGCCGCCCCGGTGGCCAGTGCGTTTTGCCGAGTGCTGGCGGGTGCATCGTCTGACTCAGGTAGCTTCCAGGCGTCGATCAGGCTGCGAATGCCGAGCCAGGCCAGGTACACCGCACAGACCACCGTCAGCGGCACGCGCACGGCATCATGTTGGATCAGCAAAGCGATCCCGGTCAGGCCGATCACTGCCCACACCGCATCGCCCACCAGTGAGCCAAACTGCACCAGCAGGGCCGGTGTGAAGCCGTGCAGCAAGCCACGGCGCAAAGTCTCTGCCAACACCGCGCCGGGTGAGAGGCAGAACACAAAACCGAATACCACTGCGTAAAAGAAGATCGTCAACATGCCCACATTCCTTCAAGAGATGGCAGGCAGTGTGAGGATGAGCCGAGGCGGTGTCTTGGACCAGATTGCGCTGTTCAGCGTTTAACAGCGTTTTGATAAAGGCCCGGCGTGATGCCGTAGGCGGAGCGAAAGTGCCGATTGAGGTGGCTTTGATCGGCAAAGCCCAGCTGATGAGCGACCTCGGAAGCGGCCATGCCGTTGCGCAATAGGCCCTTGGCGCGGCGCGTGCGCAGTTGCATGGCCCACTCACGGGGCGTCAGCCCGGTTTCTTTCTGGAAGGCGCGCAGCAGGTGGAATTTGGAGAGGCCCACTTCAGCGCCAAGGTGGTCCAGCGTCAAGGGTTGATGCAGTTGCTCGGAAAGCAGTTCCTGGGCGCGACTGATCAGAGGCTTGCCGGTGCCGGTGCTGCCTGGCAGACGCACACCGCTGATATTCACCACTTCCCCCAACAGCAGCACCAACGCCTCTTCATTCAGTTCGCGAACCAGCGTGTCGTTACTCAACGCGCCCTTGATCGCCGTCGCCAGTCGCAGCGCAAGGTCGGGTTGGAAGCACAGTGAACGATCAAACTCCAAGTGCCCCAGCCCAACGTCCGCCGCTAATTGATCCGCCGTGGCGTACAGGCTCACAAAGTGCCAGGGCGCGCCGTCCGCCGCGCCGCCGCCCTGAATCTGGCCGGGGTTGTACAAGGTGATGGAGCCGGGCCCGGCGTTGAATTCCCGACGGTCGAGCCAGACTTTCTCTTCGCCCAGCAGGTTCACGCCGATCACGCATTCATCATGGCTATGGCGGGCAAAGGTCAGGCCGGTGCAGGCGGTGCTGCTGATTTCATAGTGGCCCAGCCAGGCGTGTCGCACGGCGCTCATCGATTCAACTCGGTCAGGAGACAGGCACGAGCATACGCTGGCAAGCGGGCTCAAATCGACCGTTGATTGACACGCTGCGAGAGTTCGTCGGCGCTTTCCTTGCGCTCCGAATAGCGGTCTACCAGGTCCGGGCGTTCGCGCAGCAGCAAGGTGAACTTCACCAGTTCCTCCATTACATCGACCACGCGGTCGTACAGGGTGGAAGGTTTCATGCGGTCCTGATCGTCGAACTCCATGAAGGCCTTGGGCACCGAGGATTGATTGGGGATGGTGAACATGCGCATCCAGCGCCCCAGCACGCGCAACTGATTAACCGTATTGAAGGACTGGGAGCCGCCGGACACCTGCATCACCGCCAGGGTTTTACCTTGGGTCGGGCGCACCGCGCCAAGGGCCAGCGGCACCCAGTCGAGCTGTGCCTTGAACACCGCTGACATTGAACCGTGGCGCTCGGGCGAGCACCACACCTGGCCTTCAGACCACTGCATCAGTTCCAGCAGTTCTTGTACCTTGGGGTGATCGCTGGGGGCGTCATCCGGCAGTGGTAAACCGCTGGGGTTGAAGATGCGCGTTTGCGCGCCGAAGTGCTGCAACAGGCGCGCGGCTTCTTCCACCAGCAGGCGGCTGAACGAGCGCTCTCGGGTCGATCCGTAGAGCAGCAGGATACGCGGTGGTTGGGACGATCCGTGCGCGTTTGACGGGAACAGCGACAGGTCCAGGTTGGGCAGGGTGGTCATGGGGCCTCCGATTACAGCTCGGCAATTCGAGCGAGTTCTGCCTTGAGTTCAGTTGGGCTGAGTTCGGCAAACGGCAGGATAAAAAACGCCCGGCAGCGAGTGGCAATGGTCTTCAGCGTGGCGTCGAATGCCGCCTGCACTCTCGCATCGTCGCCCTGTACATCCGATGGGTCTTCCAACCCCCAGTGCGCTTTTACCGCTGGCCCGAAATACACCGGGCACGCTTCGCCGGCGGCCTTGTCGCATACGGTAATCACCACGTCCGGCGGGCTGTCTTCGAACGCGTCGTTGCCCTTGCTGTACAAGCCGTCGGTGCTGATGCCGGCGGCCTGCAAGGTGCTCAGGCTGCGCGGCAGGACCTGGCCCTTGGGAAAGCTGCCGGAGCTGATCGCCTCGAAACCTTCCGGCGCCAGGTGATTGAACATCGCTTCGGACAAGATGCTGCGGCAGCTGTTGGCGGTACACATGAACAGGACTTTCATCGTTAGATACTCAGTCGCAAGGCAAGGGCGGCGAGGGTGATCAACAGCACCGGCAAGGTCAGCACAATGCCGACCTTGAAGTAGTAGCCCCAGGTGATGGTGATGCCTTTGCGCGCCAGGATGTGCAGCCACAGCAAGGTAGCGAGGCTGCCGATAGGGGTGATTTTCGGGCCCAGGTCGCTGCCGATCACGTTGGCGTAGATCATCGCGTCCTTGACCACGCCCACGGCATGGCTGGACTCGATGGACAGCGCGCCGATCAACACGGTCGGCAGGTTGTTCATCGCCGATGACAGCAGTGCCGTCAGCACGCCGGTGCCCATGGCCGCGCCCCACACGCCGTAAGTGGCGAAAGTGTCGAGCCAGGTGGCCAGGTAGGTGGTGAGGCCGGCGTTACGCAAGCCGTAGACCACCAGGTACATGCCGAGGGAAAAGATCACGATCTGCCACGGTGCTTCTTTGAGCACTTTACGCGTGGAGATCTTGTGGCCCTTGGCGGCGATCACCAGCAGGAGCACGGCGCACACGGCGGAAATCGCGCTGATCGGGATACCCAGTGGTTCCAGGGCAAAGCAGCCCACTAGCAGGATGCCGAGCACCCACCAGCCGGCGCGGAACGTCGCGCGGTCGTGGATGGCACTGGCAGGGTCTGCGAGGTCGGCCGGGTCGTAGGTCTGCGGAATATCACGACGAAAGAACCACAGCAGCACCGCCAGTGTGGCCGCAACGCTGACGAAGTTCACTGGGACCATCACGGCGGCGTATTCGTTGAAGCCGATCTTGAAGTAATCCGCCGAGACGATATTCACCAGGTTCGACACCACCAGCGGCAGGCTCGCCGTGTCGGCGATAAAACCTGCGCCCATGACGAACGCCAGGGTGGCCGCCGGAGAAAAGCGCAGCGCCAGCAGCATCGACATTACGATGGGCGTGAGGATCAGTGCCGCGCCGTCGTTGGCGAACAGCGCCGAGACCAAGGCGCCGAGCAGCACCATATAGGCAAACAAGCGTCGGCCACGTCCACGTCCCCAGCGTGCGACGTGGAGTGCGGTCCAGGCGAAGAAGCCGGCTTCGTCAAGCAACAGGCTGATGATGATCAGCGCGACAAAGGTCCCCGTAGCATTCCAGATGATGTGCCACACCACCGGAATGTCAGCCAGGCTGATCACGCCGCAGGCCAGGGCCAGGATCGCGCCCATCGTGGCGCTCCAGCCAACGCCCAGACCCTTGGGTTGCCAGATGACCAGGACGATGGTGAAGATAAAAATGGCAATTGCGACAAGCATGAATAAAGGCTCCGATGGCTCAGCAGCAAGTGCTGGCCCGTTGTGGTCTGTCGCCCATTGCATCCAGACGCTGTGCGTCGCTGTGCAACCATGGCTGGTTGGCTTGCAAGGTGGTGTGCAGCACCTGCGTCACCCACTCGGGCAACGCGGGGTTGATGCGGTAGTAGATCCACTGACCCTGACGACGGTCCTGCAGCAACCCGCAACTGCGCAGTTGCGCCAGGTGCCGGGAGATTTTCGGCTGGCTGTCGTCCAAGGCATGGATCAGTTCGCACACGCAAAGTTCGCCTTCACGCAGGATCAGTAATGTCAGGCGGGCACGGGTGGCATCGGCCAGGCATTTGAAGAGGGTGGGCGGGGAGAGGGAGTCCGACATGGCCAAGGCCTTTATATATATGGTTATCCGAATATACGTATTTCCATATGTATCAGTCAAACCCTGTTTCAATTGATATGGATCAAATGCCTTGAAATCCGCCACAAGTGTTTGAAATTAAAATGAAACACGAATGTCCTAAAGTGCCTGCCCATTGCTGATGAAGGAAGACCCCGCGTGACCCGTGCCACTCGCAACCTGCGCAAGACCCTCGATTCCGTCGCGGAAAATAACGAAACCGCTGCGTTCGACCTGATGCGCGCCGTCGAAAAACTCGGCGATGAAGTGCTGCGCCAGCGTCTGCTCAATACCATTCACAGGCTCAACCAGGATGCCTATGAGTTGCGCGAAGCGCGTGATTCGGTGGAGCAGGTGTCGGTCAGGCTCGCCTGAGCAAGATCGTTCAAGACAAGCTCGTTGTTGCGCTGGCATGCTTGTCGACTGTCTGTCGATGAGCCGTTTCCATGCCTACTGCCTTACCTCATTACGCCTTCGCTCGTGGCGCCATTGCCGTTATTCCCTTGTCCCTGGCCTGCGCGCCTTGGGGCCTGCTGGCCGGTTCCATGGCCATCGATGCGCAATTCAGCCCGTTGGAAGCCCAGGGCTTATCCGCCATCGTGTTTGCCGGTGCCGCGCAACTGGTTGCCATTGGGATGGTCAAGAGTGGCGCCAGCCTGATTTCCATCGTGCTGACCACCTTGCTGCTGACCTCCCAGCATCTGCTGTATGGCATGCACCTGCGGCCAATCCTTTCTCCCCTCAAGACCCGCTGGCGTGTCAGCCTGGGCTTTCTGTTGACCGACGAATTCTTCGCACTGGTCAACCACTACGACCGCGAGACCTTTAACCGTTGGTATGCGCTAGGCGTCGGGCTGACGTTCTACATCGCCTGGAACCTGTTCACCCTGGCGGGCATTGTGCTCGGCAAAAGCATTCCCGGCCTTGATCAACTGGGGCTGGAGTTTTCCATTGCCGCCACCTTCATCGCGTTGATCACGCCGGTGGTGCGGGATATTCCCACGGTGGTCTGCGTGGCGGTCTCACTGCTGTTTTCGGTGTGGTTGAGCTTCCTGCACTGGGAATCGGCGGTGGTGGTGTCCGGCCTGTTGGGCATGAGCGCGGGTTACGCCTGCAAGCGATTGGGAGTAGGGCAGCCATGATCTTCCTGATGATTGTGATAATGGGCCTGGCGGTCTTTCTCAACCGTTACCTGTTTATCGAGCCGCGCCTGCCGGTGCGCCTCAACCGTGGCGCGCGGGAGTTTCTTGGGTTTGCCGTGCCCGGCATGCTCACGGCGATTTGCGGGCCGATCATTTTCCTGGCGGACCATCATCTGAATCTCAGTCCGGCCAACCCCTACCTGTTGGCGGGTATCAGCGCAGTGGGGTTGATGTTCTGGACGCGAAATGTGCTGGTCACGGTGTTGCTGAGCATGGCGTTGTTCTATCTGTTCCGCTGGTTGCTCTAAAACCCAGGCGAAAAAAAGCCCGCGGGAGAGCGGGCCGAAGGGAGACTTCTAAAAATGAGCGTCGCCACTATAGGCGGCGCCTGCTCTCTTTACAGTGAAACAAAGTTCATACAGCCGTCAGTAGAGACTGTGGCAATGGTACAGTCGCGTTTTTTTCCAACGGAGCAATGGCATGCACAAGGTGGTAATTGGCGCACTGGTATTGGCGGCCCTGGCCGGTTGCGCGGGTTCGAAGATGAAAGAAGCGCGCGCAGGCACGCCCTACAAGACCCTGGCTTCGGACAAGGCCACCCTGGTTGTTGCCGAATGCGTGCAGTTCGGCTGGCAGGACGAAAGCGTGTTCGGCGTTGATGCCGGTGGCTTCAAGGAGCCGATCGCGGCGGGCGGCTACACCGTCTACACCACCGCTGGCGATTACTTCGTCGACGTGCAAAGCGCGGGTGCCGGCTCCTCCATCAAGTACTACGCCACAGAAGACAATATGCCGGCCAAGCGTCGTTTGGCTGCACTCGCGACCTGCCTGTAATCCATTGCCTTAGTCGATTTAGGAAATGCCTGGCACGACAGCCGCCCGGCATTAGCTTATGATTCACCCGCTCGCCCGACATGATGGCTCTTTACCAGTACACGGACGTCGAGGCCTAAACGTCGGGCGAGCATCCCTCCTTTTCTTCAACGCGGCATGTAACCCAGGTGCCAGCGACGGGGAATCTTCAGTGACAGCAACCCCAACAAACCCGCCAACACGCCGCTGACCATCAGCGCCTTCAAGCCCATCTGCTGCTCCAGCAATGCGCCAATCACCGCGCCCACGAACATGCCGGTCCATGGGATCAACTGCACGCGCCAGCCCGTGCGTCGTTCTCCGAGCAACCAGCGTCCCAGCCCACGACCAAAACGCGAAAGCGCGCCGGTGACATAAGTCAGCCCCACCGGTAAACCGTTGACCTCTTCCACAGCCGCATTCAGCATGCCCATCGCAATGATTGCCGCCAGCAGCGCGAGCAGTGTGTCAGCGAAAGGCAGCCATGCCGCACCGCACAACAACGCCGCAATACACAGCAGCAAAGGCAGGGCATGACGACGGCTGAGTCGACTGACCAGCACACCCAGTGCGTTACCGACCACAAATGTTGCTACTAGCAACAACAGCCGCCCGGTCAGCCCAAGATCACCCGCGCTGATCGCCACCGCCAGGCGCGTGGTGTTGCCGCTCATGAATGAAACGAAGTCGCCGCTCGCCATGAAGCCGATGGCATCGGTCATCCCCGCCAGAACTGAAAGACTGGCCACCAGCATCAGCCCGACCCGGCCACGCCAACGCTGTCGGTGGGCGAGTGCAGCATTGGCGTAAGGCTTGCGAGGCGATGGCAGCATAGGGTCGGGTTCCTCGATGAGATTATCCGGCCACTACCGTAGGACGCTTTACGCGTCGGTGCAATGACCTCAGACAGGCTCCAGCGACCAACCTGTGTCGTGCCAATCCAGGAAATGGGTGGGCTTGATCGATTGGAGGAACGTCGCGTCATGGGACACCACCACCATCGCCCCATTGAAACCTTGCAGCGCTTGCTCGAAAGCCATCACCGACTCCAGGTCCAAATGGTTGGTCGGTTCGTCCAGTAACAGCAGTTGCGCCGGTACTTCGCGCCACAAGGCAATCGCCATCGCGGCTTTCAAGCGTTCGCCGCCGCTGAGTTGCCCGGTGGGTTGGGTGACGCGCAAGGCATCCAGTTGCAGCAACGCCAGGCGCGTGCGCAGTTCGGCTTCGGCCAGGGGTGTATCGAGCAGGTTGAGCTGTTCAACGATGGAGCGTTGATCGTCCAGCAACGCAAGGTGTTGATCGATGTAGGCGCAGGGCAGAGGCAGGTTGCATTCACCCGCGACGACCAGCCATTGACCGGCCAGTACCTTCAGCAACGTGGACTTGCCGCAGCCGTTGGGCCCACGTACGGCGACGCGCACCGGACCTGCAAGATGCACATTCAGACAGGTCGACGGCAGCCACGGTAACTGTGCGTCCACCAACGACAGCACCTGTCGCCCGTTGGGCACCGCTGAGGCGGGCAATGCCAACAAGGTCGGCGTTTCATCTTCGACCCGTTCATAGGCCTGGCGCACCTGGGCATCCAGTTCGTGTTTATGTTGCCAATGCGCGCTACGCACGGTGCTGACGATCTCGGTGGCGGCACCTTTCCAGCGCGCCTTGGTGAAGCGGTCGACGTTGGCGGTTTCTGCATGCTTGCGTGAGCGCGCGGCGTTGCGTTGCAGGCTGTCGTGGTCTTTTTGCAGCCGCCGCCGTTCGCGACTGCGCTCCAGGCGTGCATGGTCGAGCGCGGCGCTGGCGGCCTGTTGTTCGGCATCACGCTGCAGCCGATAGGCATCGTAGTTGCCGCCATAGACGTTTACGCCGAGGGGCGACAGTTCAATGATGCGCGCCATGGCGTTGAGCAATTGCCGATCATGGCTGACCACCACCAGGCCGCCCCGCCAAGCGTCGAGCACACGCAGCAGCCAGGCGCGACCATCGCTGTCGAGGTGGTTGGTGGGCTCATCGAGCACCAGCAACGGCGGCGCGGCCAGCAGCGCACCGATGATCGCGACTCTGGCCAACTGGCCGCCGCTGAGTTGGTCGGCAGGGGTATCAAAGGACAGCTGCGCCAGCCCCGCGCCATCCAGGGCGCTGCGCAAACGCTCGGCCAGGTCCCAACGGTCGTCGATCAACTCCAGATCTTCGATCCGTGCGGCGCCTCGAACCATGCGTTCAAGGGCGGCCAATATCACTGCGGTCCCGGTGAGATCGGCGACCGTCTCCCCTGGCGCAACCGTGATGCTCTGCGCCACGTAGATCACACGGCCAGGGCCATTCAGCGATCCGGAGGAGGGTGGCAGCAGCCCGGCGATCAACCGGGCGAGAATGCTTTTGCCGCGACCATTGCGCCCCACAATGCCGGTGGGTGTGTGATCGATGGACAGGGTCAGGTCATCCAGCAAGGTCTCGCCATTGGCGAACTGGAAACTCAAGTGTTGCAGGGAAACAAGGACGGGCAGCCGGTTGACGTCAGTCATCAGCACCTCCAAAAAAATGTCGGACAGGCCAACAAGCGCGCCAGGCGGCTCGTTGCAGATACATTTTGGAAGGCTTAGTGGTTCACGTCGGCGGTCGTCCTGCGGATCAGAAGGGAGGCAAAGCCTAACCCGTCTTGGCTTTTTTCGGCAAGTGCGCCGCCAGTTGCTCAAGAAACATCGCTAAGGCTACTTCTTCGGCCTTGAGCCCTTTGCGGATGCGCGGCTTGGGCAGCTTGGAAAGCTCGCCGAGGCTGAAATGCTCCAGCACGGCAGGGTGGATGTAGCACTTGCGGCACACCGCCGGGGTGTTTCCAAGCTGTTTGGCGACACCCTTGACCATCGACACAACATGTCTTTTGGCATCGGACTCGGGCTGCCACTCCAGTTCCCGCAACACGGCCAGCGCCATGGCGGTGCCGGCCCAGGTGCGGTAATCCTTGGCGGTGAAGTCAGCGCCGGTGAGGCTGTGCAGGTAGTCATTCACGTCGTGGGAGCTGACGGTGTGCCGCTCGCCGTCTTCATCGAGGTACTGGAACAGGTTCTGGCCCGGCAATTCCAGGCAGCGTTTGACCACGGTTGCCAGTCGCCGGTCTTTAACGCTGATTTGGTGCTCGACGCCGCTCTTGCCGCGAAACTGGAACTTGATTTCGCTGCCTTTGACATCCACATGGCGGGTGCGCAGGGTGGTCAATCCATAGGACTTGTTGTCGCGGGCGTACTGGGTATTACCGACGCGGATCAGCGTAGCGTCGAGCAGCGTCACCACGGTGGCCAGCACCTTTTCGCGGGTAAATCCGGGTTCGGCGATTTGCGCTTCGAGCTGTTTGCGCAATTTCGGCAGTGCACTGCCAAATTCCTGCAGCCGCGAGTACTTGTCGGTGTCCCGCACTTCGCGCCAGCGCGGGTGATAACGGTATTGCTTGCGTCCACGGGCGTCGCGGCCGGTGGCCTGCAGGTGGCCGCGCGGGTCGGCGCAGATCCACACGTCAGTGTAAGCCGGCGGGACGGCGAGGGCGTTCAGGCGCTTGATCTCGTCGGCGTCGTGGATGCGCTCACCCTTGGGGTCGAAATACTGGAACTTGCCCCGCAGCGTCTTGCGGCGGATGCCGGGCTGGGTGTCGTCAACGTAATGCAGGTCGCGGGGTAGCGCAGAGTCGGACATGAGGCGGGTTCCTTGGCAACAAATCAGGCCGGTATGTCTGATGGACCGCAGCGGTGTGCGGTCGTGCCAAAAGGTTGCTTACGCCAACACCGCGACGGCCTTGATTTGCGCCCAGAGACTCTGGCCGGGGTGCAGTTGCAGTTGGTCGCGGGAGAACCGCGTGATGCGCGCCAGCAACGGCGTCCCACCCGCGTCCAGTCGCACCAGCACGTGGGCGTTATTGTCCGCCGAAATCTCCTGGGTAACCGTCACCGGCAAGCGGTTGAGGATGCTGCTGTGCTCCTCCGCTTGCAGGCTGAGGCTCACATCCCGCGCTTGCACCTTGATACGCAACGCTTTGCCCACGGCCAGCGGTGCATGGGCCACACGCATGTGCAAGGCGCTGGCAGGCAGTTGCAGGGTGAGCAACTGATAGTGGTCGTCGTAGGCGCTGACCGCGCCGTTGATCACCACCCCTGCATCGTCACCCAGCGCCAGGGGCAGGTCGAGCCGCGCCAGGGTTTCGCCGATGGGGCCGCTGGCCAGGGCCTTGCCGTCGCTGAGCAAGACGATGTGGTCGGCCAGGCGCGCTACTTCATCCTGGGCATGGCTGACGTACAGCACCGGGATATCCAGTTCATCGTGCAGGCGTTCGAGGTACGGCAGGATCTCGCTTTTGCGCTGGCTGTCGAGGGCTGCCAGGGGTTCGTCCATCAACAACAGACTGGGGCTGGTGAGCAAGGCGCGGGCGATGCCGATGCGCTGGCGCTCACCGCCGGAAAGGTGCTGGGGATGGCGATCGAGCAGGTGGCCGATGCCCAGCAACTCGGTGGCATGGGCCATATCCACACGGCGCTGCTGACGAGGAATGCGCTTGAGGCCGAACTCCAGGTTGGCCCGCACCGACAGATGAGGGAACAGGCTGGCCTCCTGAAACACGTAGCCCAGCGCGCGTTTATGGGGCGGTACGAACAACCTGTTGCGACTGTCTTGCCAGACTTCATCATTGATCTGGATAAAACCGTCTTCGGCGCGCTCCAGCCCGGCGATGCAACGCAGGCACGTGGTCTTGCCGGAACCGGAATGCCCATACAGCGCCGTCACACCGCGACCGGGCAAGTGCAAGTCCACATCCAGGGCAAAGCCCGAGTACTCAAGTTTCAGGCGTACATCAATCATCGACATCAACTCCAGCCCATCTTGGTTTTACGGCTGGAATACAGCGCCAGCAACACCAGGAACGCGAACACCACCATCGAGCCGGCCAGCCAGTGGGCCTGAGCATATTCCATGGCTTCCACGTGGTCGTAGATTTGCACGGACACCACCCGGGTCTTGTCCGGGATGTTGCCGCCGATCATCAGCACCACGCCGAATTCTCCGACGGTGTGCGCAAAACCCAGGATGGAGGCGGTGATAAACCCTGGCCGCGCCAGGGGCAAAATCACTGTGAAGAATGTGTCCCAAGGATTGGCCCGCAAGGTCGCGGCCACTTCCAGCGGGCGTGTGCCGATGGCGGAGAAGGCGTTTTGCAACGGCTGCACCACAAACGGCATGGAATAGATCACCGAGCCAATGACCAGCCCGGCGAAGCTGAAGGTGAGGGTGCCCAGGCCCAGCCATTGGGTGAACTGGCCGAAGTAGCCATTAGGGCCCATGGTCAACAGCAGGTAGAAACCGATCACCGTCGGTGGCAACACCAACGGCAACGCGACGATGGCGCCAATGGGGCCGCGCCACCAGGAGCGGGTGCGCGACAACCACAGGGCAATCGGAGTGCCGATGACCAGCAGGATCACGGTAGTCAGTGACGCCAGTTTGATGGTCAACCAGATAGCGGAAAAATCGGCACTCGATAACGGCATTTACTTGGCCAGCTCGTAACCATAGGACTTGATGACAGCAGCAGCTTTAGGCCCCTTGAGGTAGTCAACCAGTGCCTTGGCAGCAGCACTGTCCTTGCCCTTGTTGAGGATCACTGCGTCTTGTTTGATCGGGTCGTGCATGGCTGCTGGAACGATCCACGCTGAACCGCTGGTGACTTTGCCGTCTTTGTAGATCTGCGACAAGGCCACAAAGCCCAGCTCGGCGTTGCCGGTGGACACGAACTGGTAGGCCTGGGTGATGTTCTGGCCTTCGACGATCTTGTCTTTGACCTTCTCGGTCAGCCCTTCCTTGGCCAGTACTTGGGTAGCGGCGAGGCCGTATGGCGCGGCTTTCGGGTTGGCAATCGACAGGTGCTTGAACTCGTTTTTCTTCAGCACTTCACCTTTGGCGTCGACGTAACCTTCCTTGGCCGACCACAGCGCCAGGGTGCCGACGGCGTAGGTGAAGCGCGAGCCTTTGACGGTGTCGCCTTCGGTTTCGAGCTTTTGCGGGGTGGTGTCGTCGGCGCTCAGGAACACTTCGAACGGCGCGCCATTCTTGATCTGGGTGTAGAACTGGCCGGTGGCACCGTAGGCTGCGACCAGTTTGTGGCCGGTGTCTTTTTCGAAATCGGCGGCAATCGCCTGGATCGGTGCGGTGAAGTTGGCGGCGACGGCCACCTGGACTTCATCGGCGTGGGCCGAACCGAAGGCGAGGGCAGCGACCAGGATGGCCAGGCGTGAGGCGTGAATCGTCATGAAGCAGCTCCTTTGAGGGTGTACGGCTTGTTATAGGTAGAAGGCTTAACCGCTATGTATGGGAATATATAGCGGTTGGCCATTGCCGGTACAGTGCAAAGTTGCCACAGGTTCTATGGGTTGAGTTTGGCCAGCGCCTGCTGCGCCAGTTCACGCGTCAACTCATAGGTGGTGGTGTCTTTGCCCAGGCGCAGTGCCTGGCCAGACCACAGGTTACTGAAACCTGCTTCATCCTTGGCTTTGAGCGGTATCAACGCGCCGCCGGAGGTGGGGAAGGCCGGAGCTGCTGGGTTGATTGCGCCCAACTCACGCATCACACGGTTGACGATGCCCCGTGCCGGGCGACCGGTGAACAGGTTGGTCAGTGCGGTTTCGCTGGCCTGGGCATGGCGAAGTGCGTGGTGGTGCGAAGGGGTGACATTGGCTTCAGGCGTAAACAGGTAAGCCGTACCGATTTGCACCGCCGAGGCACCCAGGGCAAAGGCCGCGACAATTCCGCGTGCGTCGCCGATGCCCCCGGCGGCAATCACCGGCACGCTCACGGCGTCAACCACTTGCGGCAGCAGGGCGAACAGGCCGATCTGGGTATTGAGGTCATCGCTGAGAAACAAGCCGCGATGGCCGCCCGCTTCACTGCCCATGGCGATAATTGCGTCGCAGCCGTGCTGCTCCAGCCAGATTGCTTCTTCCACGGTGGTGGCCGAGGACAGCACTTTCGCACCCGTGGCTTTTACCCGATCCAGCAGGTTTTTTTCCGGCAGGCCGAAGTGAAAGCTGACGATTTCGGGACGGAACTCCTCGATGACTTGGCAAGCCGCTTCGTTAAACGGTTCGCGGTTGGACACGGGCGTCGGCGCCTCAAAATCGGCACCCAATTCGCGGTAGTAGGGTTCCAGCAAGTCCTTCCAGCGCCGATCACGCGCAGCGTCGGGGGCTGGCGGTTGGTGGCAGAAGAAGTTGACGTTGATCGGGCGCGGGCTGGCCTCACGGATGGCGGCCAGGGCTTCGCGCAATTGCGCGAGGCTCAGTGCAGCCGCCGGCAATGAGCCCAGCGCCCCGGCTTTACTGGCCTCGATGACCATGGCCGTGGTCGTACCCACGGCCATGGGCGCCTGGATGATGGGCAGTTCGATCCCCAGCAGGTCGATAATGCGGGTGTCTGGCCAGGTGCTCATGGGATGTCTCTCCAGCGTTAGTGAGGCTTTACGCTGTTTTAACAGGGCCCATGTGCCCCGGCCACTCTGTTTTATTCACTGGACGAACGGCACGTTTCGTGGTGTGCCATCAGTTGATGGCGTCGCCCAGTACCGCGTGAATCCGTTCGGCGATGTGGGCCGCATGGGTTTCCAGGGCGAAGTGGCCGGTGTCGAGCAGCTCCACCACCGCGTTCGGGTTGTCGGTCTGGTAGGCGTGAGCCCCTGGTGGGATGAAGAACGGATCGTTCTGGCCCCAGATCACCAGCGTCGGCACCTGTTTGGCCCTGAAGAAGGCCTGGAACGCCGGGTACAGCGTCAGGTTGTTGCGATAGTCGAGGAACAGGTCCAACTGGATCTCGTCATTGCCGGGGCGCTGCATGAGCAGTACGTCGAGCATGTAGGACTCCGGCGCAACCAGTTCGGGCTGATGGACACCGTGCAGGTATTGGTAGCGCGTGCCTTCAAGGCTGATGACCGCATTGCGGATCACCTCGCGGTTGGCCTGGCTTGGTTCGACCCAATAGGCGCGAATCGGTGCCCAGGCATCCCCCAGGCCTTCCAGGTAGGCGTTACCGTTTTGCGAGACAAGTGCGGTGACCCGTTCAGGGTGTGCCACTGCCAGGCGCAGACCTACGGGTGCGCCGTAGTCGAAGACGTACAACGCGTATCGCGTCAATTCCAGCGCGTCGACAAAATGCCCGACGGTGATCGCCAGGTTATCGAAGCTGTAGTGGTAGTCGCGCTCGGATGGTACCTCGGTAAAACCGAATCCCGGCAAATCCGGAGCGATTACCCGAAAGCGCGTAGCGAGCAACGGGATCAGGTCACGGTACATATGCGAAGAACTGGGGAAGCCATGCAGCAGCAACATGACCGGCGCCGAGGGGTCGCCGGCTTCGCGGTAGAACATGCTTACGCCGTCGGCATCGACATGGCGGTAGTGAACGACGGAGGTTGGAGTGGTCATGATGAAGGTGCCTTTGTAACTTGATTGGATGGATATACGGGTTACCGTTTTCGAAATCTGCGCTCAAATAAGTAACCTGTCAAACTATTTATAGAGGTTTCAATTTTGTCGTGTGTAACTATCCGTGTGCTTAGATAGCGGTTACTATGTCGACGCCTATAAGAGGAATGACCATGACTATCCCTGCCCCCCTTGAGCCTTATGTCCTCGCCGATGACCCGGTGCTGGACATGCTCAACACGCGCGCCAATGTGGACGCGCAACCCCACGACTTCTGGCAGTCCGATGCCGATGTCGAGCGTTGGCTGGTGCGCCTGGAGTGGGTGAAGGAAGGGCAGGTGCCTGCATTTGAACCGGGCGCATTGCTTCGGGTGGGCCGGGAACTGCGCGAGGTAATCCGTGTATTGCTGGAGTCGCGCAAGGAGGGAACGCGGGGCGATCCCGCCGCGCTGAATGGCTTTTTGCGCAAGGCCGTCAGCCATCCGCAGTTGGCTTGGCCGGCGTCGGGGGAGTTACGCGTTGAGCGTCAGCGCAAGCAGCAGACCCCGGAGCAATTTCTCTCGATGATTGCAGAAGCCGCAGCGCGTTTGCTGGTAGACGGGGATTTCAACCTGATCCGCACCTGCGAACATCCCGAATGCGTGTTGTGGTTCTACGACCGCACCAAGGCGCATAAACGCCGTTGGTGCAGCATGGCGCTGTGTGGCAACCGACACAAAGTTGCTGAGTTTCGCAAGCGCAAGTTGGGTTAAGCCTTGCTCTCACGCTCCAGCAACTGCTGCTTACGTTCTACACCCCAGCGGTAGCCCGACAGGTCGCCATTGCTGCGCACCACCCGGTGGCAAGGAATGGCGACCGCGAGGCTGTTCGCGCCACAGGCTTGAGCCACCGCGCGGAACGACTTCGGCGCACCGATTCGCGCGGCTATTTGCGCGTAGCTGGCCGTGCTTCCCGCTGGAATATCGCGCAAGGCTTGCCACACCCGCTCCTGAAATGCGGTGCCGCGCAAGTCCAACGGCAGGTCCAGGCCGAGCGCAGGCGCTTCGATAAAGCCCACGACCTGCGCGACCAACTGCTCGAAGCGCTGGTCGGCGCCTACCAGTTCCGCCTTGGGAAATTGATCCTGAAGATCGCGTACCAGCTTGTCAGGGTCGTCCCCCAGCAGAATCGCGCACACGCCACGCGCACTTTGTGCCACCAGAATCGCCCCCAGCGAGCACTGCCCGACGGCAAACAGGATCGCCGAGTTAGTCCCTCCGGCTTTGTAGTCGCTGGGTTTCATGCCAAGCAGCTGGTCAGCCGACTCATAAAAGCGGCTGTTGGAGTTGAAGCCTGCGTCATACAAGGCATCGGTCACCGAGTGCGAGCCTTTGAGCCCATCGCGTACCTTGCGCGAACGGTGCGCAGTGGCATAGCCCTTGGGGGTCAGGCCGGTGACGGCTTTGAACACACGATGAAAATGAAACGGGCTCAGGTTGGCTTGCGAAGCCAGCGCGTGCAGGCTGGGCGCAGTGTCCGCCTGTTCGATATGCCGGCACGCGTCCGCCACCAGTTGCGCATGGTGCGCAACCAACTGGGTCTGGTCTGCGCTTACGCGTTTGCTGGCGCGATACCCGGCGGCCTCGGCCTGCGCGGGGGTGTCGAAGAACTCGATGTTTTCAGGGCGTGGCAAGCGTGAAACGCTGCTGGCGCGGCAGTACACACCGGTGGTTTTTACACCATAGACGAACAACGTATCGGCCTTGGGGTCTCGGGCGAGGATGGCCGCCCAGCGGGGGTCTTGTTCGTTGGTCATGCTCGGTACTCTTGACGGATTCCATTCAGACTAATCGCGCCATGCACACCTGGCACTCTGAAGCTTGCGGTCAAATCAGCCGGCGGCGCGAAACGTGAGGTTGATGCGTTGCGGGCCCATGACCGGATGTACGCCTTCCTTGATCGGCATCACCCCGTGGAAGCGCAAGCGGTCCACGCCGCCCCACACCACCACGTCGCCGTGGAACAGCGAGACTTTGCTGGTTTTGTCACTGCGCTCATGTCCGCCAAACAGGAAAATCGCCGGCAAGCCGAGTGACACGGATACAACCGGCTCGCTATAGCGACGTTCGTTTTTGTCCTGGTGCAGCGACATCTTGGCGCCAGGCACATAGCGGTTGATCAGGCAGGCGTCGGGGGCAAAGTCGGGAAAGCCGGCCTCTGCCGCCGCCTGCACCGCCAATTGACGCAAAACGTCTGGCATCTGCGGCCATGGCTGTTGGCTGCGCGGGTCGAGCGGCGAGTAGCGGTAGCCGGAGGTGTCGGTGGTCCAGCCCAGGTCGCCGCAACTGCTCAATGCCGCCGACATGGTAAAGCCGCCGGGTGTGACCATTTGCCGGAACGGTGATTGAGCCAGAACACGCCGTAGTTCTGGCAGAACGTGCTCAATCCAAGGTAGGGCATAGCCCCGTAATACGTAGGACTGCTCGCCAATTTGCTCACGCCCTGGGGGTTGCTGCAGGGCGTCGTCGGCAAACAGGTCAGCGGTGGGGCCGGGCATCCGCTTACAGCGCCTTGCTCACATTGATGTCGGTGATTTCATCACTGGCATCGTGAATTTTCGCCAGGGCTTGTTTGGCTTCTTCTACGCTGTTGGTCTGCAGTTGGGCGAACTCAAAACGGCGTTCGCCGTTGAGCTTGTACTTGATCACGTATTTTGTAGTGGTGTTCACGGCTATTTCCTGTGAAGTGTGCGGATCAGCTCAGCTCAGCTTGGAGCTGGTGCGACGCACGATGCGGATCTTGTGGGACAACGCGGGTTTGCGGGTCACGCTGATGGCGCGGCGCGTGACGACGTCCAGGGTAATGTTCCAGAACCCGGTGCTCGGTGCGGTGATTTTGGCGGGAAACTTATCGAAGGCACCGCCGTGATAGGTATGACGGCCGCCATTCTTGAAACTACGAAAATTCGCGTCGCTCATCAGACGAATATTACAAGTCTGCGAGCATTCGATGACGACAATGTCGCCCTCGTTGAGGTGCTCACGCTGGTGGATGAATTTCATGGGTGGGGGCTCCAGAAGGGCTTTTTCTGAAAAATCAGAACGATACGTAGGTTAAGATGGAGTTTATCAGCCCCAGCGCGTTTATTATCGGCCCGTCTTCAATGACGTCGACAATTTAAAACAGTTATTTACCGAGTTATCAGGGATAAATCCTACGTGGGCGGGAGAAAATTACCATCCCCGCTGTCGTAGGGTCTTTATCGGAGGTTTGTGTATGAAGTGGAGTGTGTTGGTTCTGGCCCTGGCGATTGGTGGGTGTGCTTCGGTTGCAGATATCAAGCAGACCCCTCCGACCCTGGCCGTCATTTCCGGGAAGAAACCCCAGGAATATGCCGCGTGTGTGGTGAAAAAACTCTCTGCGACCCGTCGGCCGTCGCAGATCGAACCGCATAAGGATGGCGGTGTGCAGGTGATTGTGCCGCAGAAGTTTTCCGCCGACCCTTCAGCGATCTTCGAGATCGATGAGCGCTCCAGCGGTAGCAGCATCAAGCTCTACGAGAGCATGTCCAATGTGCCGATCCGTCCGGGTGATGTGAAGAAGGCTGGCGAGGACTGCATTTCCGGCTGATCTGGCCTCTTCAACCCAGCGACTTCCAATCCGATAAAAAAGCCTGGCCGCGTAAGCGTAATGCCGGGCTTTTTTTACGCTGTGTTTTTGGAGTTGTCGCGACGGGGTCATTCCCCTACCATTTGTAGGCTTATGCCGTAAGCGTCTAAGCATATAACTATAAAATGGAGCCGTGATGATGTCTCTGGAACGAGTACTGATGGGCAGTGCGCTGATGCTGTTATTGGGCAATGCCCATGCGCTGGAGGGGAGAAAAATCTTTGCCGAGGGCGGTTCGCAGCCGGGCGCCATGCCCTGTATAGCCTGTCATGGTGCCGATGGCGCGGGGATGGCCGCAGCTGGCTTTCCCCGATTAGCGGGATTGCCCGCGACGTATGTGCGCAAACAGCTGGAAGACTTTAAAAGTGGCAGCCGTACGAATCCGGTGATGCAACCGTTGGCGAATGCGCTCACGGATGCCGAAATAGAGGCGGTCAGCCAGGTGCTGGCGGCAATGCCGGCTCCTGTTCCCCAGGTGGTCTATCGCAGCGAAATGCCGATCAACGCCGCCCAAAAGCTCGCACAACAGGGCGCCTGGGAGCGGCAGATTCCGGCGTGCGCCAGTTGCCACGGCCCAGCAGGGACAGGCGTCGGCGACGCGTTCCCACCCCTGGCCGGCCAACCCGCCGCTTACCTGGAAGCGCAGTTGACGGCTTGGCAAAGCGGCACCCGCCACAATGATCCGAATGACTTGATGGGGCACATCGCCAAGTCCCTTACGGCAGAAGAAGTGCAGGGCGTGGCCCAGTATTTCGCCTCGCTGAAACTGGAGGCCAAGCCATGAACCCGTTGATATTGGCCTTGGGCCTGTTGGGTCCAACCTCGGTCCACGCCGCCACGATCGCCATGGAGGACCAATCGCAGTTGCAACCTGCCAGCCACGCTGCGGCCAGCCCATTCCAGCCTCCTCAAGAAAGCGAACTGCCCGACAACGCCTACGGCAAGCTGGTGAAGGAGGGTTACGCGCTGTTCGTGGATACCAAACGTCTGGCGCCGAACTATGTCGGTAACGGACTCAACTGCAGCAACTGCCACCTGGACCAGGGCCGCCTCGCCAACTCGGCGCCCTTGTGGGCTGCCTACCCGATGTACCCGGCCTATCGGAAGAAAAACGACAAGGTCAACACCTTTGCCGAGCGATTGCAGGGCTGCTTCCAGTTCAGCATGAATGGCGGCACACCTCCAGTCGCAGATAGCCCCGAGATCACCGCGCTCTCGGTTTACGCTTATTGGTTGGCGAGCAAGGCGCCACTGGGTGTTGAATTGCCGGGGCGCGGCTATCCGGACGTTGCGCAACCGGCCAAGGGTTACGACTTGAGGCAGGGCGCCCAGGTTTATGAAGGCCAATGCGCTGTCTGCCATGGCGCCGAAGGGCAGGGCCAGAAGGTCGGTGACCACTATGTGATGCCGCCGTTGTGGGGTAAAGACTCCTACAACTGGGGCGCGGGCATGCACCGCATCAATACGGCGGCGTCCTTCATCAAGCACAACATGCCGCTGGGCAAGGGCGGTAGTTTGAGTGACCAGCAAGCCTGGGACGTGGCCGCCTATGTCAACAGCCATGAACGGCCGCAGGATCCGCGCCTGGTTGACGGTTCCGTGGAGAAAACCCGGCTCAAGTTCCACGCCAATGACGGCGTCAATCTCTACGGCCAAACCGTAGAAGGCGTGTTGATCGGGCAGGGCATCCGTTAAACTGTTACCCGATCAATGCAAAAATGCCGCGCAAACCCTCGGTCTGTGCGGCATTTGTCTTTTTGGGAAGTTATTCATGAAGCGTGAACACGTCAGGGCTCGCCAGGCCGAAGGCCAGATATCAGCGACGCACATCATCCAGAACCCGGCCGACTTGGGCGAGTGGATCGTATTTTTCAAAAAAAGCGGCGGCCGCAGTTTTTTCCTGGTGGACGATCAGGACGAAGTCGAGTCGTTCCTGCGGCTGGATGACCTGGTGGAGACCATCCGGGGCCTGGGTATCAAGTTTGCCGATATTCAGCTGTGAGCATGACGCTCACTTGCACACGACGACCACACTGCGGCTTTTGAAGTTGCCCACGTCCTTGCCCAGGGTCTTGTCACTTTCCTGGAGCGACGGCGTGCCTTCGGTGCCGACGATACGGTAGCCGGTGCCGGCACATGAGGCGTCGGCCTTTTCGTAGCAACTGGCCCAGGAATTGGCCTCGCCGGAACAGTCGATGGTCAGGCCTTGCTCACCGTTTTTCAGGTAGACGTCAGACGTGGTGGTGCACCCGGCGAGCGCCAGGACTGCAGTCAGTGCCAGAAACTTGTTCATAGGGGTTCATCGTCGAGGGTGTGGGAGGGGACGCTGACACGGTCGTGGGGCGTTGGCGCAGAATTATAGCGAAATGCCACACTGTGCGCAGTCACAGAAATACACTTCGCAACTGCGCGCTCTTGCCCTCAGCGGTTTTTCTGTGTCACGGAACTCCCATCACGAGTACGCCGCTCCCAGTCACAGGCCCCGCGGCAGGCAGCGAGCCCGGTCGCTGAACCAGGGAAAACGTCACGTCATCCCCTCCGACACTGTTGGTGATCTGGGTCAGGAACCTGCCGTTCACAGCCACCGCAGACCCCGCCCGGACCATCGCTGTGCCGACATTCGGGTTGGTCATCAGCAGCAGGCGGTTGTCGAACGACGTCGCGTTGCCTTTATAAGTGATGGTGATAGGCGTGGTGATCCCGGCGTTCGGGCATGAGTAGGTGAGCCTGCGGTTGCTCTGGATAGGCGTTGTCAGCGGATCCGTACCGATTTGTCGTTGGTGGACGTTGCCAAAGTTGACCTCAATGGGGTTGTTATTGTTGATCGTGCAGGTTGAGGGAGAGATGGAGAAATTGTTGGCGGCCCTGTATACGAGCGAAAGACCTGCCCTACCTGAGTCATAATTGTTTGTCTGGCTCAGGCGCAACGTGCCAAGGATGTCATTTATGACGACGTTGATCGGGTTCGCCGGATCGTTGCGATTCAGGATGTAAGGCGTCACGTTGACGGCAACACCGATGGCGTTATTGGGCATGGTTGCAATTCGAATGTTGGTCGGTACTGGGGTGTTGTAGTACCCCCCGTTTATTCTTAAACCTGTACCCTGGTTGACAAATTTAGGACCGGGTGTCCAGGCTGGCCCGGCTAGGACCGATGTTGACCAGTAGTCTTCGTAATGGGATGGCCAACCCGGATAAGGCGTGAATCTGCACTCAAGCCTTACGCCTTCCAGAAGGATGCGGCTTGTGTCAGAACCTAATTGGACGGTTACGGGAACCTCTAGGGGCAGCGTGCCGCCAGTGTCCACTTGTTGCCACGGGCCGCCATTGACCCGGCACTGGGCAGCGTTCACATTTGTTGTAATACCCACCAAGGCAAGCAGCACCATGGCGCCATAAAGTCGTTTCATGTTGATCTCTCGTTGCCTCTCTACTGGAATTACTCAGGAGAGATTTGAGTTTTGTCTGGGACTGTTACGGATAGTCCAGCGTAAAAGTCGAGGTCACCGTGTACCGGCCGTGCCCGATGGTCTGATCCCTGATCGCATCCGGCTCGCCCTGCACATAGGCTTTGAGCTCGATGACGTTGCTGCCAGTGCTCAACACCTGTTTGTCGCTGACGGTATTCACGGGGAAAGGCTTGTTGTCCGGTGTCTCTATGCCAAGGCCGATTCCCGTTGCGCCGCTGCCACCGTCCAGTGCGAACAACCCCGGCAGCTTCACGTTTTCCGTGCCACCGAGCAGGATGGTGACCGTGTCACCAATCGTGGTGTCGCAGTTCTCCAGGTGCACCTTGAAGCCCCTTCCCTGGGTGCGCGTATTGAGGTAGAGGTGCTTGCTGGTCACGTCCCAGAGTTCCAGGGTGATTGCGTCGTCGCCTGGGCGGATCGTGCAGGCCTCTTCCACCAGGTTGCCCTTGAAGCGAAGGTTGTCCGCAGCATCCGCATTGGGCGTCAGTCCGAAGCTCAGCAGTAACGCCAGCCAGGCGCATGCCCCTCGTTTATGATCCATTTCATGTCGCATCGACGCGGCTCCTACTCGTATTCAGCCAACAGCGTGGCCACTGCTGAAAACGGTGCGGGGGGCAGGGTTGCGCCCGGTTGTTTGATGGGCACCACTTCCAATCTCGGCGGAGACGAGAGGACGATGTCCATTGGCGTATTGAGTGGAAATGGCACGTTGTTCTGGAAGAGCCGAATCCCCAGCGCCGATACGTTGGTTTGCACCGCCGCGCCATCAAATGCCGTCGGCGTGCCGTTGACACTCAACTTCAGCGCCCAGGGCAGGGTGGCTGCGCCACAGTTGATGGTGTAAGGCACCGCTTTGCGGTACTTCACGCCGTCTACGCGCTTTACGCCCACATCGCCAAAGTCGACTTCAATCGTGTTGCCTGCATCAATGGTGCAAGGCGGTGGTTCATTCAGCGTTCCGCTGAACGTCAGGTTCGCCATCGCGCCACCGCAAAGGCCCAGGGAGCACAAGGCGAGCAACGCTCGCTGCTGCCAACCAGTCATTGATTATTCCTCTTCATTGATAATCGACCACCAGGGTGGCGGCCGCATCAAAGGCCCCTCCGGTCAAGGTGCTGCCCGCGCGTTTGACCGGCACCGCCTGTACCACCGGAAAGTTCGGGTGGGTAAAGTTCACGGGGGTATTGATTGGCCAATCAGCGCCATTCACGAACAGCTTTACCCCCAGGTCCGGTTTGCGGGTCATCAGCACACGATTGTCAAACGCAGCGGCCGTGCCCTTGAGTTCCAGCTTCATCGCGTTGCTGACAGGTGAATTGCAGGTGACGGTGTAGGGCACCCCCCGACGATAATTGATGCCGTCAATCCGTGAGGTTTGAAGGTCATTACCAAATGGCACGTCGAGTGTGGCGCCGCTGTTAATCACGCAGGGCGGTGGTGCGATAATCACCGCACGGATAGTCAGGTTGGTGTCGGCCTTGACACCCTGGCTGACGGCCAAAAACAGGCCGCCACTGATAAGAACGGCCCATGGGCCGGTTGGCTTAGCCATTGTCACGCCCTTACTCATAATTGAGCTTGAAATCCACCACGGCACGAAACGCGCCGCTGGTCAGCGGTGCGGTGGTGCGTGTGGGCTGAACAGTCCAGGTCTGGGTGTTACTGCCCAGTGGCAAAAACAGCGGTTCACCCCGCGATCCCAGCTGTACATCGCGTCCCAGAGCGTCGGCCAGGCGCAGGCCCATTCCTGTTATGCCCTGCACTTTGACGAGCCTTGGGTCATCGGCATCGGCAGGGGCAACAAACATGACCGACAGCACCGGTTGAAAGGCGCTCCACGTCAGGTTGCCCGTGCGTTCGCTGCGGATGGTGCCAGCGGTGCGCTGGCAATCGGCAAACCGCAATTGGAATGCCACAGGCCTTGCTTGATCGCCGGGGCGTTGCAGCTGGCTGGCTGATACGGCGCCAAGGTCGATGGTTTGATGCAGTGAATTCATCTCCAGCGCGCAGGGGATTTCATGCATGCTCCCGGAAATGTTCAGCATCCCGTTCATGCCCTCGACGTCCTCGGCCTGTGCGACCCATGGCGCGGCCAATAACAGTCCGCCTAAGCCCTTCACAATGTGCCACTTCATGGTGTTCTCCAGCGGCTGGTGCTACTGATTTGAGGGGGAGGTTTGTGCATTCACCGTGCAGGTGTTGCCACTGCAGGTGAAGGCCATCAATGGACGTCCGCCGTAATCATTTACGTAAGCCAGATGCGGGGTGGTGCCGAGCGCCTTGGCGGTGACGCCCAGGGTCAACTTGCCTTTTGGTGGGACCATCAGTGGCTCGAAGCCCGACACGGTCTTGCCGTCCTTGGTGCTGCGCGCATCCACCAGCGTCACGTAGTACGGCGTCGGGTTATTCACCTGGTAACGCTCGCCATCGCGGGTGAGGGTGAGTTTTTCCTGCCAGGGGGTGGACAAGTCCTGTTGGCTGGGCGCAATGGCTTGCGGCCGGTAGAACAGTTTGATCCGGGTCTGCAGCGCAATTTGCAGGGTGTTGGCTTTGTCACTGCGTGGCGGAATTTCTCGCAAATTGAAGTAGTAGACCGTCTCTCGGTCCTGGGGCAACGATTTGGCCGCCGGTAACGCCTGAACCTTTACCTGGCTTTGTTTGCCGGGTTCCACACGTTGGACCGGCGGCAGCACGATCAAGGGGCTGGTGATTTTTTCACCGGCTTCGTCTTCGATCCAGCCCTGAGCCAGATACGGTAACTGGGTGTTGTTATTGGTGATGCTTACGCTGGTGGCATCTTTGCCACCATCAAAAATCACTCGGGTACGATCCAGGCCAATCGCGGCGTTGGAGCTCTGGCTCAAGACCAGGGCCAGCCACGCGCTGGCTTGGGTAAGACGCGTATTCAGCTTCATGAGGATGTTTTCTCCGTATTGGTACGCTTCCCGGTCAACGTTTCTTGCTCGGGCAGGGATTGATCATTGGCTACCATTCGGCAGCCCAGTTGCAGCGCGTCAGTCAAGGCATCAGCGGGTAACACGGCAGGGAGGGTGAGGGTGCATCGCTCTGCACCTCCCCAGCTGACGGTCATCTGAGCGCCAGGCTGGATACCGCTCAGGTAGACGTTGCCGCCATCATTCACAATGCCGGTGTCTTGTTGTTTGAGGTTCTTCACCGTCGCACCGAACGGCGGTGCACTGCCGTCCGGCAGACGCAGCACAGCCATGGCTTTTTCGCCGGCAATCACAGGCAAGGATCGATAGCCGATGGCGCCTTCGGTCAGTGTGAGTTGCGTGACGGATTGGGTGGCTTCGACATTGCTGGGCAAACTTTCCAGGTCGACGCTCGCGGCCATCCGCTGATAGCTGCCAATGTCGGAAATGACTGCTTTGCCAAAGGCGTTACTGCGTGTCGGTGCGCCGTAACCGCGCACCGGAACATCAGCCACGCCGCCGGTGTCGACCATCAGCCGAGTGCCACCCATGCTGTTGGCCCGATGCAGGGCTGCCCCTTGGGGCGTAAGCGTAGCGCCGCCACGCGCAGACACACTCAACGTGCTGTAGCCGTCCCTTTGCTGACTGGCCGCAAGATCGATGTCCGCCTGGTCACCGATATGATTCAGGTAACCACTGACAGATTTGTCACTGGCACTGAGTTGGTAGCCGTTACGTTCATCCAGGCGATCACTGTAGCGCGTTGAAAAACCGTTATCGCCACGGGTTCTATCGGCATCCATCGACAACGTACCGGTCCTCCCCAACGGTAGGCTGACGGTCAATGCAACGCCGTTATCCTTGTAGTTGTAGTCCAGGGTCCGGTGTATGTTCAGGGACAGGCTCATGTTTTTGACCGTCCCAAGATTAAAGTAACGCGATACCGCCAAGTTCCAACGTTGCGTGGCCGCGCGTTCCCAATAAGTCTGTTTGTTGTAACTCAAGTAAACGGTGGTGCCCAAATCGCGGAATTGCTTATTGATCGTCGCGGTATACAAGGCTTTACTGCCACCAATAGGCTTCCAACTTTCTGTGTATTCGTCGTACCTGTAGCGCCCGGCGAGTTCACCGTTCCTGCCGTAATGACGCGCATCGAGGTATTCGCTCATGCTCAAGTAGTTCTGTTCAGAAAACCGATAGCCAGCAAAGGTTATCTGGCTGTCGTACTGCTCGAAGTGCTTCGAATATTGCAGGCGGTAGGATTTGCCCGACAGTGTGTCATTCCAGACATTGGCCTGGGCCTGGGTTGCATCCAGCGAGAGGGCGCCGAATGACAACAAGTCACGACCTACCCCAACCGATAACGCGCGGTAGTTGTTATCGGTAATTGCGCCGCCAAACAGCGACCAACCATTGCTGACGCCCCATGAGAACTCCCCGGTAGTGAAGAAGTCGCCATCCGCGCCATATTGAAGATTGGACGGTCGTCCCGCCGCGACCTTGTAACGGATGTGGCCAGGGCGAGTGAGGTAAGGTACGCCAGCGGTATCGATCTGGGAGGTGTGGACCGAACCATCCTGTTCCTCTACCCGCACGTCGAGCTTGCCGCTCACCGCGTCATTCAGGTCCTGGATACGAAAAGGTCCCGCGGCCACCAGGGTTTCATACAGCACGCGGCCCTGCTGGCTGATGATGACTCTTGCATTGGTCTTGGCGACGCCGACCACCTCCGGTGCATAACCGCGAAGATTCGGTGGCAGTTGACTCTGATCGGAGTTGAGTGCAGCGCCGGTAAAACGGAAGCTGTCGAACAGGTCCGAATACAGGTAGTTTTCTCCCAGTACCAGACGTGCCTTCAGCGATGGAATGGCGCGATAGGCATAGTAACGACTCCATTCCAGACGCGAACGCCTGGCCGACGCCTCGCGGTCCTGGTCGACCCGGCCCTGCCAATCCGCCCTCAGGCGCCAAGCGCCGGCGTTGGCTCCCAACGTGCCGTTACCGCTGACGTCGTTGCGGGTGCGGTCATTCCTCTGGTGGCTGGTTTGTGCCGTCATGTTGTAGTCGAGCAGCAGCCCAGGGATCCCTTCATCCCAACGTGAAGGCGGATCCCAGTTGATCGCGCTGTACTCAAGGTAAGCGTGCGGCAGGTTGATGTTCAGCGTGCTGGTGGTCAGGTCACCCCTTACCTCCATGCCGGGCAGCGCCCGGATATCCAGGCATTCCCCGCCTTTCCACCAAGTCAACTCAGTGGCGCCGGATTCCTTCAGGCCCAATTGCTCCACGATAGCGGGAGACAAGCAGGCTTCACTGCCTTTGGGATCGTTATCGGGAGGGTAAAATGCGACGGATTGTTCAGGCAGTGGCTGGTTGTTTAGTTGCACCACCATTGAATAAGTGCCGGGCAGAATAAAGCCGCTGCGGGCAAACTGGGACAAGTCAATATTAGTGCGATCACTCAGATCCAGAACGTCAGTATTGAACTCGATATCCCCTGCACCCAATGCAGTGCCCGCCACGGATATCAACCCTCCAAACAGGGTAGGGCAGAGCGAATGTTTGATCTTCGACGCATTCAACATGAAAGCAACCCATCAATGTTCAGAAGTATTCCAACTTGAACCGCACTGCCGCGCGGTGATCCCCAGGCATCAGTTGCAATCCGTTACCGATCAGGCGGACCGTGTAGTGAAGGGTCATGTCGCCTTCATTCAGGGGTACCAGCGGCATCGGCTCACCTGGAACACTCTCCTGGCCAAGCGAATCCCAGATATGAAATGCGACCCCCTGGGAAAGCCCAGCGGCGGCGAATGAGCGGCCTTGCCGGTCGCTGGCCCCGTCAAATGTCACGCGCAGATGCTCCCAGTCGGGCAGCGTTAACCCAGGGCGCAGAGGGTCCGGGCGAGTCAATGAGCAATTGACCAGGCGCAGTTGGAAGGGATGCGGCTCGCCGATCGTATTGCGCAAAAGCCGGCCAATAGGTTCGGGTGGCATTTCGATGGACTGGTCGGCACTCGCCAGTTCCAGCCCGCACGCCGAGTCAATGACTTCTCCACCCAGCGTGACCACTCCATCGCCCTGACCGGATGTCTTCGCGACAACCCCGGGGCTGATGACCGCCAACGAAGAGGTAATTGCGAGGCTTATTAATGTTTTCACCGTTATCTCCCATCAGTTCCCCCGCCACGTTGGTGGCGGGGGGGAATTGCTTACTGATAAGCCAGGGTGAAATTGGTGGTCGCACTGAAATCGCCAGGCACGACGTTGCCCGTCGCTGCACCTTGAACGTAGGCCCCGAACTCCAACGTGTTATCACCAGCGACGATGGCCTGAGGGGTGGTAGGTACACCCAATTCAACGAGTTTGCTGCCGTGGGTCATCATGATGCCGATGTTGCCCGCGCCACCCACGGTGCCGATTGCACCCGGAACAACGGACGATGGCGCAGCCGTGAAGGTGGTGGTTACGGTGTTGTCGGTCAGGCCGGTGAGATCGCAACCTTCAAGCTCGATCAATACGCGGCGGGCTTCGGACTTGCCTCCCGTTTGCAATTGATGTTTTGCGATTGCACCCAGATGAACGGACTGATCGACAGAGTCTGGCTTGATAGAACAAGCACCTGAGTGGACCGATCCTAAGAAGGTGATAGTGCCATCTGCGGCTTGCGCGACGGACATCGACCCCATCAGCAGCCCAATAGACAACAGTGCAGTTTTGATTTCAGTTTTCATCAGCTAAGACCCATCTATATTAACGAACGTCATAAAGAAACCCCGCAGGCAGGTGTGCACCTACCGTTCATTACTGACATGTAACGCACGCAGGGAATTTGGTTCGACGCCGACCAAGTTGCAGCGAGGAGGAATTTGATTTTTCCAACTATTTGCATTGCAAGTTTCAGCGGCGTTCGAACTCAGGCCATTGTTGGGCTTGCGTGGACAAAAGTAAGTCGCCTGATTCGCCTAGTTGCGTAGCCGGTTATGTCAGGATGTGTAAGAGGGATATGGCATTTTGCCAAAAAACAATAATTAGCTGTAAGAGATGGACTACCATCATTAAGGGAGAGGGTGTTTTGAACGTTATGATTTCTGTAAGAATAGAATTACAGAGATTAATGATGCAAACATCGATAGATGTCGCTATGTAACGGCCACGGCGCGGTTTCAGCGGGCCGCTTGCATGAAATGAGCGCCCACAAAAAAGCCCCGGTGAACGGGGCTTGATGACAGGGCAGCAGAGCTTACTTGGTTTTCGGTCGTTTGCTCGACGCATGGCCTGCTTCGTCCACAAACACTTCGGCCACGGCGATCGCCTGGCTCTCGGTGGGGAAGACCCCGGCGACGCTGTCACCGTGGAAGTTGATCAGGTGCCAGCCGTCCGCTCGCTTCGTGATCAAGTAGCCGTTTACGCCTTTTGGTTCTGACATCTATCAATCTCATGGTGTGATTCAAGGGCGTAATGATAGCGCCAAATGCGGCAGGTGCGCGCAGGTTATTCTAGGTCAGTGTCCTGGGTGCAAAAGCGTGCTAAAAAGGGTGCAGCCCTTTGAAATCCTGAGGTGCAGGCAGTTTTTGCCGTGCCGGTGTGGAGGCTCTTCGCGAGACCAGCGGAACTTACGCCGACATTTTTTCTCTATGATGACATCGCAACGCCAGCAGGACCCATTGTAAGGTGACTGCGGCCTGATTAGACTGCGCCGAATTCCGTACGCACAGCCCTTTGTAAGGACCCATATGATCAAGAAATGCTTGTTCCCAGCAGCCGGTTACGGCACTCGCTTCTTGCCAGCGACCAAGGCCATGCCCAAAGAGATGCTGCCGGTGGTGAACAAGCCACTGATTCAGTACGGCGTCGAAGAGGCACTGGATGCCGGTCTGAACGAAATCTCCATCGTGACCGGCCGTGGTAAGCGCGCGCTGGAAGACCACTTTGACATCAGCTATGAGCTGGAAAACCAGATCAAGGGCACCGACAAGGAAAAATACCTGGTCGGCATCCGCAAGCTGCTGGACGAGTGCTCGTTCTCTTACACCCGCCAGACCCAGATGAAAGGCCTCGGCCACGCCATCCTGACTGGCCGCCCGCTGATCGGCGACGAACCGTTCGCCGTGGTGCTGGCGGATGACCTGTGCGTCAATCTGGAAGGCAAGGGTGTTCTGGAGCAGATGGTTGATCTGTACAAGAAATACCGTTGCACCATCGTGGCAGTCCAGGAAGTGGACCCACAGGAAACCAACAAATACGGCGTGATCGCGGGCGACGAAATCGGCGATGGCCTGATCCGCGTACGTGACATGGTTGAAAAGCCAGCGCCGGAAGATGCCCCGTCGAACCTGGCGATCATCGGCCGTTACATCCTGACCCCGGACATCTTCAAGTTGATCGAAGAAACCGAGCCAGGCAAGGGCGGCGAAATCCAGATCACCGACGCTCTGCTCAAGCAAGCTAAAGACGGCTGCGTCATTGCCTACAAGTTCAAGGGCCAGCGTTTCGACTGCGGTGGCGCTGAAGGCTACATCGAGGCGACCAACTTCTGCTACGAGCACTTCTACAAGACTGGCAAGGCTTACTGATTCACGCTGTAAGCGGCCTGTTCCAAAAAAGCCACCTTCGGGTGGCTTTTTCGTTTTTCAGCCCCATGTAAGTCGGTATGCTGGTTGCCTGCCGAGGAGAGTGAAATGGCTTACGATTTTGACCTGTATGTGATTGGCGCCGGTTCCGGCGGTGTTCGTGCGGCGCGTTTTGCCGCAGGCTTTGGTGCCAAAGTGGCCGTGGCGGAAAGCCGCTACCTGGGTGGTACCTGCGTCAACGTCGGCTGCGTGCCGAAAAAACTGTTGGTGTATGGCGCACACTTTGCCGAGGATTTTGATCAGGCCAGCGGGTTTGGTTGGTCACTGGGCGAGGCGAATTTTGATTGGGCCACTCTGATCGCCAATAAAGATCGCGAGATCAATCGCCTCAATGGCATCTACCGCAACCTGCTGGTTAACAGTGGTGTGACGCTGCATGAAGGGCATGCGCGCCTGGTAGATGCGCATCAAGTCGAGATCAATGGCGAGCGCTTTACCGCCAAGCACATCCTCATCGCGACGGGTGGCTGGCCGCAGATTCCGGAGATTCCAGGGCGTGAACACGCTATCGGCTCCAATGAGGCGTTCTTCCTCAAGGAATTACCAAAGCGTGTACTGGTGGTCGGTGGTGGCTATATTGCCGTCGAGTTCGCAGGGATTTTCCATGGCTTGGGCGCACAGACAACCCTGCTGTATCGCGGTGACTTGTTCCTGCGTGGCTTCGACGGTTCGGTGCGTACACATCTGAAAGAAGAGCTGACCAAGCGTGGCCTCGACCTGCAATTCAATGCCGATATCGAGCGTATCGACAAGCAAGCCGATGGCAGCCTCAAAGCCACGCTAAAAGACGGTCGCGTGCTGGAAGCGGACTGTGTGTTCTACGCCACGGGTCGCCGCCCGATGCTGGACAACCTTGGGTTGGAAAGCACCGGCGTGAAGCTCGATAAGCGTGGTTTCGTCGAAGTGGACGATCTGTACCAGACCGCCGAATCGTCAATCCTGGCCATCGGCGACGTGATCGGGCGCGTGCAACTGACACCTGTTGCGTTGGCCGAAGGCATGGCCGTGGCGCGTCGGCTGTTCAAGCCTGAGCAGTATCGTCCGGTGGATTACGCCATGATCCCGACGGCGGTGTTCAGCCTGCCCAACATCGGCACGGTTGGCCTGACTGAAGAAGAGGCGAAAGAGAAGGGCCATAAAGTGCAGATCTTCGAAAGCCGTTTCCGGCCAATGAAGCTGACCCTGACCGAGTGCCAGGAAAAAACCCTGATGAAGCTGGTGGTCGACGCTGACACCGACCAGGTGCTGGGTTGCCACATGGTCGGCCCGGATGCTGGCGAGATCGTCCAGGGCCTGGCGATCGCGCTCAAGGCGGGCGCGACCAAGCAGCATTTCGACGACACCATCGGCGTGCACCCTACGGCGGCGGAAGAGTTCGTCACCATGCGCACGCCTGTGGCGGGCTGATCAGCGTTCGGGCGTTGCCTCTGGCGCCGTCGCAACGGCGGCCGCCAGGCGCAATGCCTCGATACTGGCCTGGGCTTTGATCAGTTCCAATTCCAGGGTTTTGTTGGAGTGCTGGTGTTCGGTCAACGCTTCCTGGCGTGACTGACTTTCCAGCACGGCAACGCGCAGGCGCTCCTGAAGCAGGGTGCGCTCGCTGTCAATCAGGCTCACCTGTTCGCTCAGCTTGAGCTGCTGGGCCTGGTCTTTGCGGGATTGTTCCTGCAGCGCCGTCAACTCTTTCGATGTCATCCGATGCTCGATCAGCAGCCGCTCGTTGTCGCGATGCAGTTGGGTGATTTCATCCTGACGCACCATGACGCTCTGCTGGGCCTGGCGCAATTCTGCCTGTACCTGTTGCAACTGGCCTTCATGGCGACGCTGTTCCTGCTCGCGCTGCTCCTTGATCGCATTACGGTAATGCTCCAAGGCGTCCCTTGCGTGCAGGTGCTTTTCTTCCAGCGAACGGATCTGCTCGTCCTTGTCGTTGATCCGTAGCTCGTAATCACTGCACGCCTGGCTCAACCCGGCGTTACGGGTTTGTTCGGTCTGCAGGCTGGTGCTGGTGGTTTGCAGGGCCGCGCTTTCTTCTGCCAGGGCGGCGGCCTGGATATCAAATTGTTGCTTGAGTTGACCATGGGTTTCATCAAGGGACTCCAGCTGGGCGAGCAGGGCGCCTTTCTGTTGCTCGAACTGCGCCAAAGCCAGGTCGATAGGCTCCTGGGCTTTGTCCTTCAGGCGTTGCGCCAGGCGCGCCACCAGCTCGCCAAGCTCGTCGTCGATGGGGGCCTCGGTGATGGTGACTCGGGTTTCGCTCTCATCCAGCTCCTTCAGATAGCGATGAATCGTGGTTTTCGAGCCGGTGTTGCCCATTTCGATGCGTACAGCGTCGATGCTGGGGTTTTCGCCGCGAGCGAGGATCGCCAGGCGTGCCGTTTGAACTACTGCTTTATTAATGCCGCCGCGAGCCATGGGGTCTCCGTCGATTTAGTACTGTGGTACGTATTATGTATATACATACTATATCATGAATAAAATATCGTTTGAATTCATGATTTAACAGATGGGATATTGGCGTATTATCCCGTGTCATGCGGGTTGGGCCCGCGAAAGCCACCGCCAGCAGTACGAATAGGCCTTTAATGAGCGATTTGGATCGTTACCTCAACGCCGCCACCCGCGATAACACGCGACGCAGTTACCGTGCGGCCATCGAGCATTTCGAAGTGAGCTGGGGAGGGTTCCTGCCCGCGACCAGCGACAGCGTGGCGCGTTATCTGGTGGCACATGCCGGCGTCTTGGCGGTCAACACGCTGAAGCTACGGCTTTCGGCACTGGCGCAGTGGCATACGAGCCAAGGCTTTCCCGACCCGACCAAGGCGCCGGTGGTGCGCAAAGTGCTCAAGGGCATTCGCGCCGTGCATCCGGTGCGGGAGAAGCAAGCCGAGCCGTTGCAGCTCAAACACCTTGAACAGGTGGTGGCCTCCCTTGAAAGCGAGGCGAAAGAGGCGGCCCACGACTTGCCTCGGCTACTGCGCGCCAAGCGCGACACTGCACTGATCCTGCTGGGCTTCTGGCGCGGCTTTCGCAGCGATGAACTGTGTCGGCTCGAGATTGAGCATGTGCAGGCGACGCCCGGTGCCGGGATCAGCCTGTATCTGCCGCGCAGCAAAAGCGACCGTGACAACCTCGGCAAGACCTATCACACCCCGGCGTTGCTGCGCCTGTGCCCGGTGCAGGCCTACAGCGAATGGCTCAGCGCCTCGGCATTGGTGCGTGGCCCGGTGTTTCGCGGCATTGATCGTTGGGGCAACCTGGGGGAGGAGGGGTTGCACCCCAACAGTGTGATCCCGTTGCTGCGCCAGGCGCTGAGGCGCGCCGGCATCCCCGCCGAGCACTACACCAGTCACTCGCTGCGCCGTGGGTTTGCCACGTGGGCTCACCGCAGTGGCTGGGATTTGAAGTCATTGATGAGTTACGTCGGCTGGAGCGACATGAAATCCGCCATGCGCTATGTTGAAGCGACGCCCTTTCTTGGCATGACCCTGGCGACGCAACCGCTGCTTTGAGATTTCTTCTATTAATACAGTCACCTGATAGGGAAAACCAATCGTCAGCATCAGGTTTGCCAATGAGCCATCGGTCGAGAGAGTGGGTAGGATTCACCTCATCAACTTACTAAGCCCTTCTACAAACCTGACGGAGAGTCAACGATGCCTATCATCAACAGCCAAGTAAAACCGTTCAAAGCTACCGCCTACAAAAACGGCAACTTCGTCGATGTGTCCGACGCCGACCTGAAAGGCAAGTGGTCCGTTGTGTTCTTCTACCCAGCCGACTTCACCTTCGTTTGCCCAACCGAGCTGGAAGACCTGGCTGACAACTACGCCGAATTCCAGAAGCTGGGCGTCGAGATCTACAGCGTTTCCACCGACACCCACTTCGCCCACGCTGCCTGGCACAACACTTCGCCAGCCATCGGCAAGATCCAGTACACCATGATCGGCGACCCAACCCTGACCATCTCCCGCAACTTCGACGTACTGATCGAAGAAGCTGGCCTGGCAGATCGCGGTACTTTCGTGATCAACCCAGAAGGTCAGATCAAGATCGTTGAGCTGAACGACGGCGGTGTTGGCCGTGACGCTTCCGAGCTGCTGCGCAAAATCAAGGCCGCTCAATACGTTGCTGCCCACCCAGGCGAAGTATGCCCAGCCAAGTGGAAAGAAGGCGAAGCCACCCTGGCTCCATCCCTGGACCTGGTCGGCAAGATCTAAGTCTGTGAAGTCTCAAGGGCGGTATTCCGCACTGAAGTAAGCTGCATCCGCCCCCAAAAACGCCCGGGCGAGATTCGCTCGGGCGTTTTTTTGTCTGCAATAAACCGAAATTTATAGGAAATCGCCCGTATGTTGGACGCCAATCTTAAAGCTCAGTTGAAGTCATACCTGGAACGGGTCACCCAGCCGATCGAGATCGTCGCCTCCCTCGACGACGGTGCGAAATCCCAGGAAATGCTTGCCCTTTTGCAGGATGTGGTCAGCCTCACGACGCTGATTACCCTGAAAACCGATGGTGATGATGCGCGCAAGCCGTCGTTCTCCATCAACCGCCCAGGTGCCGAGATCAGCCTGCGTTTCGCTGGCATCCCGATGGGCCATGAATTCACTTCGTTGGTGCTGGCCCTGCTGCAAGTCGGTGGCCACCCGTCGAAGGCCAGTGTCGAAGTCGTTGAACAGATCCGCGCCCTCAAAGGTGAGTTCAGCTTCGAGACTTACTTCTCGCTGTCCTGCCAGAACTGCCCGGACGTGGTCCAGGCGCTGAACCTGATGGCCGTGCTCAACCCGAACATCCGCCACGTCGCCATCGACGGCGCGCTGTTCCAGGCTGAAGTCGACGAGCGCCAGATCATGGCGGTACCGAGTGTTTACTTGAACGGTGTGAACTTCGGTCAGGGCCGTATGGGCCTGGAAGAGATTCTTGCCAAGCTCGACACCAGTGGCATTGAAAAAGCCGCCGAGAAAATCAGCGCCAAAGACGCCTTTGATGTACTTGTCGTCGGCGGCGGCCCAGCCGGTTCTGCGGCCGCGATCTACGCTGCACGTAAAGGCATCCGTACCGGCGTTGCTGCCGAGCGTTTTGGCGGCCAAGTGCTGGACACCATGTCCATCGAGAACTTCATCTCGGTACAAGAGACCGAAGGGCCGAAACTGGCCAGCGCACTGGAAGCCCACGTGCGTCAATACGACGTGGACATCATGAACCTGCAGCGCGCCAGCAGCCTGGTGCCTGCGAAAAACGCCGGCGACTTGCACGAAATTCGTTTTGAAAGCGGTGCGACCCTGAAGTCCAAGACCGTGATCCTGGCCACCGGCGCCCGCTGGCGCGAAATGGGTGTGCCGGGCGAGCAGGAATACAAGGCTAAAGGCGTGTGCTTCTGCCCACACTGCGACGGTCCGCTGTTCAAGGGCAAGCGTGTGGCGGTGATCGGCGGTGGTAACTCCGGCGTTGAGGCGGCCATCGACCTGGCCGGTATCGTCAGCCACGTGACCTTGCTTGAGTTCGACAGCAAATTGCGCGCCGACGCCGTGCTGCAACGCAAGCTCTACAGCCTGCCGAACGTTGACGTGATCACCAGTGCGTTGACTAGCGAAGTGAAAGGCGATGGCCAGAAAGTCACCGGCCTGGCGTATAAGGATCGCGACAGCGGCGAGTTCAAGACCATCGAGCTGGAAGGGATCTTTGTACAGATCGGTTTGCTGCCCAACACCGATTGGCTCAAAGGCACCGTGGAACTGACGCCACGCGGCGAGATTATCGTCGATGCGCGGGGTGAGACTTCACTGCCAGGCGTATTCGCCGCCGGCGACGTGACGACGGTGCCGTACAAGCAGATCGTGATTGCAGTGGGCGAGGGCGCCAAGGCTTCGCTGAGTGCTTTCGATCACTTGATCCGGACTTCCGCCCCGGCGTAAATCCGCAGACGGAAATGAAAAACCCCATGAGTGATCATGGGGTTTTTTCGTTACAGCGGTGCAGGCTGGATAATCTCGACCCAGTAAGCGTCCGGGTCCTTGATGAAGGCCAGGCTCTTCATGCGGCCATCGCTCAGGCGCTTCTGGAAGTCGCAGCCCAGGGCTTCGAAACGTTCGCAGGCAGCGACGATATCCGGCACCGAGATGCAAATATGGCCAAAACCGCGTGGGTCGGTATTACCGTTGTGGTAGGCAAAGTCGGCATCGTTTTCGGTGCCGTGGTTGTGGGTCAGCTCCAGGATGCCTGGGATCGACTTCATCCACTGGGTGCGCTCGGCGGCATCGGCCGGGATCTGGGATTTGTCCACCAGGGCCAGGAAGTACAGGCTGAATTCGGCTTCCGGGAAGTCGCGCTTTTCAACCAGGGAAAAACCCAGGACGCGGGTGTAGAAGTCCAGCGACTTGGTGATGTCCTTGACCCGCAGCATGGTGTGGTTGAACACGAAGTTCGTGGTGGCGGTGTCCGGTTGGGCGGTAACGCCCGGGAAAGTGTTCAGTTCGTGCAGGCTCATGGGCCCTCCAGAAAAAATGGGGCAAACGCAGCTCTGAAATGTGAGCGGTTCCTTGGCTTGCGGCTGGCATCCGTGCAGCCGGTCCATGATACGCAAGGCTCGCCCCAGGCGCCAAATGAAAAAGACCATGCAGGCCTTGCGACACAGGGGCGCCGGGGCTCAAACTTTGACGCTTGAACCTTGGGTATTTTTCGCAATGATCGCATTTCGTAAACCGCTGTTGAGCGCTGTGTGTTTGTTGGTCGGCAGTTCCTGCGTACTGGCGGCGGACCCCGAAATTCACTGGCCCAGTGGCTGGCAGGTTGAAGAGGTGGTACCGGATGATGAAGCACCTGTTAAACCCCAGGCGGTGTCGCGCCAGCGTGCAATCAAGAATGATGAAAATGGCACGACCTTGATGGTAATGGAGTTGACCGGTACACCGATTGAAGCGGGGCATAAGGTTAATCTTCAAGGTGTATTGCTGGAGATGCGCAAGTCCATCCAGAAAGATTTTGCCCAGGGCGGTTATCAAAGTGTGTGCAGCAAGATGCACCCTACAACATTGAGCCGTCTTGAGGCGTTGGAAACTACTTGTGTGATAACCGAAAATGGGCGTCACGTGCTTTCGCAAACATTGGTGGGCGCGGTTGATGCCGATAAGGCCTATGTTTTTTCATACGCAGGGCAGGCCGAGGCGTACGAAGCAAGCAAGGATGAGGTCAGTTCGGTGCGCGATAGCCTGAAACTTTAAGTGTGTAATGCCTGTCGATTGTGAACATAATGAAACGTTATTTAAGTTCGCTTTCGAACCGCAGAATTAAAAAAGCCCCGCATAAGCGGGGCTCTTTGTTAGTGCCGTGCAATCAGCCGCGAAGCCAGGAATCTACAGTGGCTGCACCGTACTGTTCTTTCCAGGCCTTGAGGCCGCGGTGGTTGCCACCTTTGGTTTCGATCAGCTCACCAGTGTGCGGGTTCTGGTAAACCTTGACCACACGTGCGCGGCGCTGTTTTGGTGCGCTGACGGCAGTAGCACTGGACTTGCCCGGGTTTGGATCAAGGATGGAAATGATGTCGCGCAGGCCTTTGCCGTAGGTCTTCATCAGGCCCTGGAGCTTTTCTTCGAATTCGATTTCTTTCTTCAGGCCGGCGTCGTTTTTCAGGGATTCCAGCTGGGCAAGCTGCTCTTGAAGGGCTTTTTCGGCTGCGCGAAATTCGGCGAGTCTGGACAAAATAGGTACTCCAATAGTGTGTTTGGCTGATATCAACTGCAGACAAAGCTATAAGCCAAGCGCTTTAAGGCGACTCAAGAAAGAAGCCGTCCCGCGAGTTCTGCACAGGCTGGAAAAATTGTAGTAGTTAATTTGCTACGAGTAAATCATGTCTTTTGTCTAAATAACATTATTTCAGAGCAGGTAGTGCATGGCTATTCAATGGCTGGCCAGTGATTTAATAAATTCATCGCACGGCAAAGGCTTTCCAAACAGGTAACCCTGCAGGAAATCCACGCCTTGAGCGGCCAGGTAATCGGACTGTTCAGGCGTTTCCACACCTTCTGCAACAATGCCCAAATCGAGTTTGCCGGACAGTTCAATGATGCTGTCGAGAATATGCCGCGAGAGTGCATCTGCACCGATCATGGCGACAAAACTCTGGTCGATCTTCAAGTAGTCGACATTGAAGTTACGCAAATAGCCCAGGCTGGAGTGGCCGGTGCCGAAGTCATCAATAGCGATCATTACCCCCAGTTGATGCAGGGCGTCGAACAGCTGGCGGGTAATGTCAGTGGGCACGATCAGCTCGCGCTCGGTCAACTCCAGCACCAACGTCACCTGGCCCACGGGAAAGGCGGCCAGAAACTCACGGCAGTCATCCACCAAGGCCAAATCCTGGCAATGGCGTGCGGTGATATTCACGCCGATATGAAACCCCGGACTGAAGCGCGACGCATGGGGCGCCAGTTGCGCGGCGGTCTGGCGCAGCAGGGCGCGGGTCATCGGTACGATCAGGCCCGAATGCTCGGCCAGGGGGATAAACAGGTCAGGGCGTACCAGGCCTTCTTTAGGGTGTTGCCAGCGCATCAGCACTTCACATCCCGCCCACTCGCGAGTATCGCCTCGGACCACCGGTTGGAAATACGGAATGAATTCATTGGCGCCCAATGCCCGCTGCAATTCGTGAGTCGGCGCCGATGAGCGCTTTTGCAGCCAGTGCGCCAAAAGGCCTGCCAGCACGCCAAAAAACACGATCAGGCTGAACATTGCCGGGTATCGGGCCTGCATGTAGCGCCACACTTCACCGGCCGGCATGCCTGCGTCGACGCTGTAGTGATAGCGTGCGGACGCCAAGTGATGGTGGGCCACTGCGAACGCTGGCACCGCAGTGTCATGCACGTTGCCATCAGCCCCGAGCCAATTGGGGCCCACTTGCAGCACCAGGTGGGCGTATCGGCTGATCAGGCGCAGGGCGTTGGTCAGGTGGTAGCCATCAATCGACGCAAAAGCCGCCTTGTCGCCCTCAACCAACCGGTAGACCAGCAGCGCGGTATCGGGTGTCACCGGGTTGCCGTTCATCAGCCATAAGCGGCCATCTACGTAATCATCCGGGTTGACCGGCGATTCGTAGTTGCTGCCAAACAACGAGCTGCAATAGATGTTTTTTTGCCAGGACAGGGTGGTCGCACGCACAAACGGGCGACGTGTGACTTGTTCGCGCAGGGCCAGTTGTGCGCCGTTATCACAGGGTTGCCCCGCCAGTGGCAGCAAGGCCTTGGCGGCAAGTGCGGTGTTGTCGAGCATCAGGTCGAATTGGCGCACCGCCTCCTGGGCGGTCTGGGCCGTGCTTTGCTGCAAGGTACGTTCGGCTTGCCAGTGCAGGATCACGACCCCAAGCGCAATCGGCAGCAGCGCACTCAGCGAGGTGATCAAGTAGCGAGTGGCGCGTTTTCGCGGGCCGTTGACGGTCAGGGGCATGGGGTGAACGGCCTGTTACAGGGATCAGATTGAGTCGATGATAGATGGCTCGACTGAAATAAGCTCGCGAGCCTAGCCATTTGGCCAGTATGCGCCGCTATAGCTCCAGGCCTTGGGCAATGCGAATAAAGGCGAGTGCAGCAGGGGAAGACTGGCGTCGATCGAGCACGGCGAGGCCAACTTGGCGCAGCACACGGGGAGATAATGCGCGCTGTACATACCGAGGATCGCGTCCAGCCGGCAATGAGGCCTGTGCCACCACGCTGACCGCATCACCCCGGCTGACGGTCTCCAGGGTGCTCAGCAATTGCGAACAGCGATAACGTACCTTCGGGGTCAGCCGCGCCTGGTTGAACAGGCGCATCACCAATTCAGTAGAGCCGGCCTCGGTCAGCGCGAAAGGATCGCTGCACAAATCCTTGAGGCTCACGTGTTCACGGGCAGCCAGCTTATGCTCGGCCGGCAGCAGTGCGACCATCTGGTCCTCGAACAGTGGGAAAGTGTCGAAGCGTTCCTGGTCGAGCACCACGAAACCAACATCGATCCTACGTTCGTCGAGCCATTGGATGACCTGCCTGTCGGGTCCTTCGTCCACGTGGACTTCAATGCCCGGATACTCCAGGCGGAACCGGTTGAGGATCTTTGGCAGCAGGTAGGTCGAGGAGGTGGGGCCAAAGGAGCCGATTCGCAGTGTCCCGCATTTCATGCCGCGCGCATCCGCCGCTTCCTGTTGCAGCGTGTTGGCCAGCCCCAGCATCGCCCGTGCACGCCCCAGCAACTGTGTGCCGATGTCGCTGAGTTCAACCTGGGCCTGATGGCGCCTGAACAGCGCCACCCCCAGTTCCTGTTCCAGGCCTTTGATCGCGTGGGAAACCGCTGATTGGCTGATGCCGAGGCGGTGCGCGGCGCTGGTAAAGCCTTGCAGCTCGGCAACGAGTGAGAAGATTTCGAGTTGAGTCAGGGTCATGAGCAATCACTCATTTTACGATGACACCGTATTACCAGAAGAATGCAGGCATTCTCAAGCCATCAGAGCCCTGTCCCGTGCATTCAAGTTCAGATCGCATCACTTATATGAAGCTGGCCGCCGTCACCATGATCTGGGGCGGCACCTTTGTGGCCGGTCGCTACCTGAGCGGGACGCTCGACCCTTTGCTGGCGGCCAGCCTGCGGTTTGCGCTGGCCAGCCTGGCGTTGCTGGCCTTCCTGGGCTTGGCACGCATCCGGTTGGTCCGGCCAAACCCTCGGCAGCTACTGCAACTGGCGATGCTGGGTTTCTTCGGCATCTTTTTCTACAACCTGTGTTTCTTCTACGGGTTGCAGTTCATCAACGCGTCGCGCGCTTCATTGATCGTGGCGCTGAACCCGGCGGTGATCGGCCTGGCGTCCTGGTGGTTGTTCAAGGAGCGCCTCGGTGTCGGCAAAATCGCAGGGATCGTGCTGTGTCTGGCGGGGGCCGCCGTGGTCATCGTCAGTCGCAACCCCCAGGTATTTAACGACGCAACCAGCACTTGGCGTGGGGATGTGCTGATATTCGGGTGTGTCGCGGGGTGGGGCATCTACTCACTGTTTTCCCGTGGTTTGAATCAGAGCCTGGGGCCGCTGCAGACGGTTACGTGGTCGATACTGCTGGGCACGCTCATGCTGACCGTCACCACACTGGTCATGGGGCGCTTTACGCTGGAGGCGATGGGCCGCGTGCATCTCGCGCAAGGGCTGAGCCTGATATACCTCGGCGTGCTGGGTTCGGCGCTGGCCTATATCGGCTACTACGATGGCATCCGGCGTATCGGCGCGACGCGCTCCGGCGTCTTCATCGCGCTGAATCCGCTGACAGCGGTGATCTGTGGCGCCTTGTTGCTGGACGAACAGTTGACCCTTTCCATGCTGACCGGCGGTGCGCTGATCCTGCTGGGCATCTACCTGTGCAACAAACCCCTTGCACGCGCGAGGGCAATGGGGATTTGATAAGAGTACGGACAAACGTGGTTACGCTGTGTAGAATCGATTTACGCATACAAGAATATGGACTTGCGCTCACGCAAGCCTAAGCCGTCAGAGACTGATGACCCCATGAAGCTACTCGGCTCCCCCCTCATCTTTGGTGACTTCCTCGCCCGCAGCGTGCGAGGCCTTTCCTGTGCGCCACCCTGCAACCTCATCCTTGCTCGCCACTAATACTGTGTCTATTACAAGAATGATGAGGTGCCACCATGGCAGATCTATACGAAAACCCAATGGGCCTGATGGGCTTTGAATTCATCGAATTCGCGTCGCCGACGCCGGGCACCCTGGAGCCGATCTTCGAGATCATGGGCTTTACCAAAGTCGCGACCCACCGCTCCAAGAACGTGCACCTGTACCGCCAGGGCGAGATCAACCTGATCCTCAACAACGAGCCCAACAGCATCGCCTCCTACTTTGCGGCCGAACATGGCCCATCGGTGTGCGGCATGGCGTTCCGCGTCAAGGACTCGCAAAAAGCCTACAACCGCGCCCTGGAACTGGGTGCCCAACCGATCCATATCGAAACCGGCCCGATGGAATTGAACCTGCCGGCGATCAAGGGCATCGGTGGTGCGCCGCTGTACCTGATCGACCGTTTTGGCGAAGGCAGCTCGATCTATGACATCGACTTCGTATACCTCGAAGGCGTGGAGCGCAACCCGGTCGGTGCAAACCTCAAGGTCATCGACCATCTGACCCACAACGTTTATCGCGGTCGCATGGCCTACTGGGCCAACTTCTACGAAAAACTGTTCAACTTCCGTGAAGCGCGCTACTTCGACATCAAGGGCGAATACACCGGCCTGACCTCCAAGGCCATGAGTGCGCCGGACGGCATGATCCGCATCCCGCTCAACGAAGAGTCGTCCAAGGGCGCGGGGCAGATCGAAGAGTTTTTGATGCAGTTCAACGGCGAAGGCATCCAGCACGTGGCGTTCCTCACCGACGACCTGGTCAAGACCTGGGACGCGTTGAAGAAGATCGGCATGCGCTTCATGACCGCACCGCCGGACACCTATTACGAAATGCTCGAAGGCCGCCTGCCGAACCACGGCGAGCCGGTGGATCAATTACAGGCACGCGGTATCCTGCTGGACGGTTCTTCAGTTGAAGGCGACAAGCGCCTGCTGCTGCAGATTTTCTCGGAAACCCTGATGGGCCCGGTGTTCTTCGAATTCATCCAGCGCAAGGGCGATGATGGGTTTGGCGAGGGCAACTTCAAGGCGCTGTTCGAGTCCATCGAACGCGACCAAGTGCGTCGTGGTGTATTGACCGCCGACTAAGCGTAGAAAAGCCCGGCCGAGGGCGACCCCGGCCGGGCTTTTTATTGCCTGCGCATCAGGCTTTGCGTTGGCGCACCAAGTGTTTGAAGCCTTCAAACACCAGCACCATCACCGCCAGCCAGATCGGGATGTAGGTGAACCATTCGCCACCCTTGATCCCTTCACCCAAGATCAGCGCCACGCCTAACAGCAGGACCGGCTCAACGTAGCTGAGCAACCCGAACAGGCTGAACGCCAGCAAGCGGCTGGCGATGATGTAGCTCACCAGCGCCGAGGCACTGATCAGCCCCAGCATCGGGATCAGTGCGTACAGTTTTGGGTGGGCATCCATGACCGCAAAGCCTTGCTCGCCACTCTGCACAAACCACCAGGCCACCGGCAGCATCAGCGCCATATCCAGCCAGAGCCCGCCCAGATGGTCGGTCTTGAGGTATTTGCGCACGATGAAGTAAACCGGATAACCAATGATCACCACCAGCGTTGCCCAGGAGAATCCACCGGCCTGGTACAACTCGTTGAGTACACCGAGGGCGGCAAAAAACACGGCGATCCGTTGCAGGTAGGACAGCTGTTCACCCCACGCCAGGCGCCCGGTCAGCACCATGGTCAGCGGCAACAAGAAGTAACCCACCGACACATCCAGACTGCGCCCATTCAGCGGCGCCCACATGAACAGCCACAATTGCACACCCAACAACGCGGAAGACAACAACACACCCGCAATCAAACGCGGCTTGGCCGCCAACAGCTGTACCAACTCCCACACGCGCCGCCATTCGCCGCTGACGATCATGAAGATCGTCATGCACGGCACGGTCAGCAACATGCGCCAGCCGAAAATCTCAAGGCCGCTCAAGGGCGTGAGCAATGACGTGAAGTAATACATCACGGCAAACAGCACCGAGGCCAAGACCGATAAAACAACACCTTTAGACACACTGTCCTCGCGAAAAACCATTGATACAAAAGAAGGGGAATTTCAGGAGGGGATTATGGAGCTTTTTGGCGGGAGAAGGTTGCGCTGTTTTGGGGCGTTTTTCAGAGGGCTTATCGCGGAGTACCGGTTCAGATCAAACCTTGTGGCGAGGGAGCTTGCTCCCGCTGGACTGCGTAGCAGCCCCAGTCTTTCAAAAAAGCCGGGGCCGCTTCGCGACCCAGCGGGAGCAAGCTCCCTCGCCACACCAGTTTTTCAGGCTTAAAGGTGCGCCACACGCCCCGATACAAAATGCCCGACATCATTGAACCCCGGCGTGGACGAATGCCCTGGCGTCACCAGCGAATCGATAAACGCCTCATCTTCTGCGCTGATCTTCACCTCCAGCGCGCCGATGTAAGCGTCCCATTGCGCCTCGGTACGCGGCCCGACAATCGCCGAACTGACCGCCGAGTTGTTCAATACCCAGGCAATCGCAAACTCAACAATCCCTACGCCACGTCCTTGGGTGTACTGCTGGATCTGCTGGGCGATGCGCAGCGACTCCACACGCCATTCGGTTTCCAGGATGCGTTTGTCCTGGCGCGCCGCGCGGCTGCCGGCCTCGGGGGTAACGTCCGGGGCGTATTTACCGCTGAGCACGCCGCGGGCCAGTGGGCTGTAAGGCACCACGCCGAGGCCGTAGGCGGCTGCCGCGGTAATCTGCTCCACCTCGGCCTGGCGGTTGACGATGTTGTAAAGCGGTTGGCTGATCACCGGCTTGTCGACGCCCAGGCGCTCCGCCACACGAATCACCTCGGCAATGCGCCAGCCACGATAATTGGACAGGCCCCAATAACGGATCTTGCCCTGGCGGATCAGGTCGCCAATCGCCGACACCGTCACTTCCAGCGGCGTGTTGTGGTCTTCGCGGTGCAGGTAGTAAATGTCCAGGTAGTCGGTATCGAGGCGTGTCAGGCTGGCTTCCAGCGCATTGAAAATACGCTTGCGGCTCAAGCCGCTGCGGTTGGGCAAGCCGTCCGCCGGGCCGATGCCGACCTTGGATGCCACCACCCAATCCTGGCGATTGCGCACAATGGCTTCGCCGACGATTTCCTCGGAACGCCCACCGGTGTAGACGTCCGCCGTGTCGATAAAATTGATGCCCTGGTCCCAGGCCTTGTCGATGATGCGCAGCGAGTCCTCGGTGTTGGTCTGTTCGCCAAACATCATGGTGCCCAGGGTCAAGGCGCTGACCTTCAACCCGGACTGGCCCAATGTGCGGTAAATCATGGATAACTCCTCAAGGCGGGAAATGTACCCCTGCAATACCAGACTCAGCCGCTCTGGGACAAGCCCCGCGCGCGTTTCTTCATGAACCCAGCAACGCCTGGCAACGTGCCTGTAGAAATCGATGCAGCACCTTCACCCGTTCCGACACCTGCAGGCGGTGAGGGCACATCAGGTTGAACGGGGCAGGCTCGCCTTGCCAATCCTCAAACAGCGGCACCAGTCGACCGGCCGCGATATCGCCGATCACGTCGAGCCTGGCCTTGTAGGCGATACCATGCCCGCCAAGCGCCCAACGGCGGACGATTTCTCCGTCGTTGCTGAGGAAATCACCTGAGACTTCCACCTCCTGTAGCTGATCAACCTGGCGAAACCGCCACGTCTTGCTCACCTGGCCCTGGCGCATGTACCGCAGCGTACTGTGCGCGGACAATTCCATGGGCTCGCGCGGTGTGCCGTGGCGTGCCAGGTAAGCGGGGCTGGCGCAGGCGACGCGGTGGTGATCTGGGGCAATCGGCAAAGCAACCAGGCTGGAGTCCTGGGGCACGCCAAAGCGCAGGGCGATGTCCACGGTTTCGCGGAACAGGTCGGCATTGCTGTCGTTCAGCATCAACTGCAGGCGGATATTCGGGTGCTCCGCCTTGAACTCGTCCAGCCAGCCCAGCACCACATTGCGCCCGAAATCCGATGGCGCGGCCAGTTGCAGCAACCCACTCAAGCCCTGGCTTTGCTGTTTGAGCGCTTGTTCGCCTTCGGACAACGCCGCCAGTGCCACGCGCACGCTGTCGAGGTAACGCCGGCCTTCCTCGGTCAGGCGCATGCTGCGCGTGGAGCGTGCCAGCAAGCGAATACCCAGGCGGGTTTCCAGGCGCTTGAGGGCGATGCTCGCTGCCGCCGGCGTCAAGCCCAGGCCACGGGCGGCGGCGGACAAGCTACCGGTATCGGCGGTGCGCACGAAGACTTCAAGATCGAGGATCGAGCTCATTTGTAAAAATCCTTTAAAGATCTTGTCGTTTTACCGGGATTTTTCGCGGATTGCCAAGCTGGGAAGATAAACACTCACTTTCTCAATCAGGAATCTCTTCCATGACTTCTTCCCTCAATGGCAAAACCGTCATCGTGATCGGCGGCAGCAGCGGCATCGGTGCCGCCGTGGCTAAGGCTGCTGCCGCGCGGGGTGCGCAGGTGGTGTTGGCCGGGCGGCGCTTGGTGTCCGGCGTCGAAAACGGCTTGCGCAGCGAGCCGGTTGACGTCACTGATGCGGCCTCCCTGCAACGTCTGTTCGAAACGGTGGGGCGCTTTGATCACTTGGTCTACACCTCAGGGCCAAGCGTGCGCGCCAAGACCTTGATCGAAACCGACCTGAGCGAAGCCCAGGAAAACTTCAACGTAAAACTGTGGGGCTCACTGCGGGCCATCCAGTTGGCACTGCCATTTTTGAGCGAGCACGGCAGTATCAGCCTGACCTCCGGGCAATTGGGGCGTAAATCCGTGGCGGGGCAATTCATCAAGACCGGTATCAACGCTGCGACCGAAGCGCTGGTCAAGCAATTGGCCAAGGAACTGGCGCCACGCCGGGTCAATGCGATCAGTCCGGGGGTGATTGATACGCCGGCCTATGCCGGGCTTGCAGACGATCAGCGCTTGGCGATGTTTGCCAAGGCCGGCGGTGCGCTGCCGGTGGGGCGAGTGGGGCAGGCGGAGGAGGTTGCGGCGGGGTATGTACTGGTCATGGAAAATGGCTTTATGACCGCCACCGTCATTGATATCGACGGCGGCGGTCTGCTCTGATGGCTGGAGCGTTTTAAGCCTTCAGGGTGCGCGTCATTCGCAGCGCCAACACACTACCGGCCACGATCACCGCCGCCAGCAGGTACAACGCCACGTCCGTGGACCCGGTGGCATCCTTCACGAAGCCGACGATGTACGGGCTGAGGAAGCCGGCCATCTGGCCCATGGAGTTGATCAACGCCAGGCCACCTGCCGCCGCGCCGGCACTGAGCATGGCGGTCGGCACCGGCCAGAACATCGGCAGGCCGGTGAGGGCGCCCATGGTGGCGATGGTCAGGCCGAGGATCGCAATGGCCGGTGTGGTCGCGAAGTTCACTGCGATCACCAGGCCGACAGCGCCCATCAGCATTGGTACCACCAAGTGCCAGCGACGCTCCTTGCGCAAGTCGGCGGAGCGGCCCACCAGCAACATGAAGACTGCCGCCAGCAGGTAAGGGATCGCACTCAGCCAGCCGATCACCAGGTTATCGCTGAACCCCAGGTTCTTGATGATCGACGGCAGCCAGAAGTTGATGGCGTACACGCCGCTCTGGATGCAGAAGTAGATCAGGCCGAACGCCCAGATGGCAGGGTTCTTGAACACCTCCGCGAGGGAATCGGTGGTGGTCTTCGGCTTGTTCGCCAGGTCGGTCGCCTGATCGGCTTCCAGTACTGCGCGTTCGTGGGGCTTGAGCCACTTGGCGTTGGCAAAGCTGTCGCTGAGCAGGAAGTAGGCGAGGGCGCCCAGCACGACGGTCGGAATACCTTGCAGCAGGAACATCCACTGCCAGCCCGCGAGGCCGCCTTGGCCAGCGGCGAAGTGGTTGAGGATCCAGCCGGAGAACGGGCTGCCGAGCAACCCGGAAACCGGGATCGCCGACATGAACAGCGCCATGATCCGCCCACGGCGGAAGGTCGGGAACCACTGCGAGAGGTACAGCACCACGCCGGGGAAGAAGCCCGCCTCGGCGGCACCGGTGAACAGGCGCAAAGTGTAGAAGTGTGTCGGCGTGGTGACGAACAGCAGGCAGGTGGACAGCGTGCCCCAGACGATCATCATCAACGCAATCCAGCGCCGTGGACCGAACTTGGTCAGCGCCAGGTTGCTCGGTACGCCACACAGCACGTAGCCGATGAAGAAGATCCCGGCACCGAGGCCGTATACGGTTTCGCTGAATTTCAACGCATCGAGCATCTGCAACTTGGCAAAGCCAACGTTTACCCGGTCGAGGTAATTGAACAGATAGCAGATGAAAATGAAGGGGATCAGGCGCAGGGTAATGCGCTTGTAGATGGCGTTTTTATCGTCATCGGTGGCCAGTGGGGTCGTGGCGCTCTGTGACATGGCAGTCTCTCTTTATTATGATTTTTCGCGATGCGAGGGTAACGTTGATCGCCCACTGAGTCTCAGCCACCTGGCAGGTTGCTGTCTTTGTGCTTGCGCACAGCGAACCCGGCTTTGCGCTGTGCCTATGAACAACCCATCGCTTTCAAGGAATTTAGCCCCATGTTCGAGCTGGATCATGACCTGGCGCAGGATATCGTCGATCGGACCATGGCGATCCTGCCCTACAACGTCAACGTCATGGACAGCCAGGGCCTGATCCTCGGCAGCGGCGAGCCCGAGCGCATCAACACCCGCCATGAAGGCGCACAACTGGTGCTGGCCAATGGTCGCGTAGTGGAAATCGACGGCCAGACCGCCAAGCACCTCAAGGGGGTGCAACCGGGCATCAACCTGCCGTTGCTGCACGACGGGCGCCTGATCGGCGTGCTTGGCATCACTGGCGAACCCGAAGGCCTGCGTACGTACGCCGAACTGGTACGCATGACCGCCGAGATGCTGGTCAGCCATCGCCACCAGCAGGCCGAGCAACAATGGCGGCGCCAGCGTTGTGATGATCTGCTGGCCTTGCTGTTGGCGGAAGCTGGCGATTCGCCGCGCCTGGTGGACGAAGCGCAGCAACTGGGGCTCAAGCCGCAACTGGCACGCACGCCGTACCTGTTTGAACTGGGCGCAGGGCAATCGGCGGAAGCCCTGAGTGCCTGGCTGACCTCGCGTTATCCGGACAGCTGGTGTGTCAGCTCGGCGCAATACTCATTGCTGTGGTGCCGGCCAGCGGCAGTGCCGGTCGACAACCCGCGTTTGCTGGAAAAACTCGAAGGTCTCGGTTGGAACATCCTGCGTGTCGCCGTGGGCGGGCAAGCGGATGGTCTGGCCGGGCTGCGCCGTTGCTATCGACGCGTGGGTGATCTGCTCGCCTATGGCCGTGATGTACTGCCGCAGTCGCGGCTGTTGACCCTCAATCGCTATCGCTTGCCCGTGATGCTCTGGCGCCATCGCAATGACGATGCGCTCGACGAACTGCTCAACCCTTTGCGCAAAGTGCTGGCCAAGGACAGCAATGGTCAGCTGCAAGCCACATTGCGCAGTTGGTGTGAACACGACGGGCAAAGCCAGGCCTGTGCCGATGCCCTGGGTATTCACCGCAACAGCCTGCGTTACCGCATGGAACGGATTGCCGAACTCAGTGGCGTCGACCCCTTGACCCTGGACGGCATGCTCGCGCTCTACCTGGGCGTACAGCTGCTGCCCCAGCCTTTGTCGGAATGAACAACAAAGCGCCGCGGTACTTGTGCATCGGACCGGCGTCATCGGCCGTGGCAACTGGCAGCATGGGCGTTATAAAAACCGGAGAAAGCCCATGAAAATCATCATCGCCCCCGACTCGTTCAAGGATAGCCTGAGTGCCGAAGGCGTCGCCCAGGCCATTGCTGCCGGGTTGGCCCAGGTCTGGCCGGATGCGCAATTGATCCAGTGCCCGATGGCGGATGGCGGTGAAGGTACGGTGGATTCGGTGCTGGCCGCCTGTAATGGCGAATTGCGTCACCACAGCGTACGCGGCCCGCTGGGTGTCGCAGTTGAAGCGCATTGGGGCTGGTTGGCCGACAGCCACACCGCAATCATCGAAATGGCTGAAGCCAGCGGCTTGCAACTGGTTCCGGCCGGCCAGCGCGACGCGTGCAAAACCACCACCTATGGCACCGGCGAACTGATCCGCGCCGCCCTGGATGCGGGCGCCCGGCGCATCATCCTGGCGATTGGCGGCAGTGCTACCAACGATGGCGGCGCAGGGGCGATGCAGGCGCTCGGCGTGCAACTGTTCGATGCCGAACACCAAGCACTGCCACCCGGTGGCCTGGCGTTGGCCCGCCTGGCGCAGATCAACCTTGAAAACCTCGACCCACGCCTGGCCCAGGTGCGCTTTGAAATCGCCGCCGACGTGAACAACCCGCTGTGCGGCCCCCACGGCGCCTCAGCGATTTTTGGCCCGCAAAAAGGCGCGAGCCCCGAGCAAGTCCAACAACTGGACGCTGCACTCGGCCACTTCGCCGACCACTGCGCCAAGGTCCTGCCCAACGATGTACGCGACGAACCTGGCAGCGGCGCTGCAGGTGGCCTGGGTTTCGCCGCCAAGGCCTTCCTGGGCGCGCAGTTCCGCGCGGGTGTCGAGGTGGTGGCCGAGCTGGTCGGCCTGGCCGAAGCCGTACGTGGCGCCGACCTGGTGATCACCGGCGAAGGCCGCTTCGACGCCCAGACCTTGCGCGGAAAAACCCCGTTTGGCGTGGCACGCATTGCCCAACAACACAACGTACCGGTGATCGTGATTGCCGGCACCTTGGGCGATGGCTACGAACAGATGTACGCCCACGGCGTGGACGCCGCCTTCGCCTTGCCTTGCGGCCCGATGAGCCTGGAACAGGCATGCAACGAGGCACCGCGTTTATTGCAGGAGCGGGCGGCGGATATTGCGCGGGTGTGGCGCGTGGCAACACGGCGCTGACGTAAAACCCCAGGCATGGGACAATCCGCGCCTTTTTCGACACGGAGAGTCCCTATGCTGCGCCCCGCACTCCTGGCTCTGTCTCTGGCAGGCGCCACCGCCCCAGCCTTCGCTCAACCTCCTACCGAATCGGTCCCGCTGCTGCGGGAGATCAAGCAATGGGTCATCGGTTGCGACAACCTGCGTAATTGCCACGCCCTCAGCGCGCCCAGCGGCGTCAATGAAGAGGATTACAGCTCGCTGACCCTGCACCTCTGGCACCAGGCCGGTCCTCAAGGGTATCTGCGTTTGCGTTTTGACCATCGAGGCGAGGAGGTGGACCTGTCTGATTTGCTGCTGGATGGCAAGCCGCTGGGCCTGGAACTGACGCAGGACTTGCACGTCGAGCTGGATGACCAGGGCGGCGACCCCGAGGTGCAGTCCTTCGGGGTGATCGAGGACGCGGCCGCGCGGCGTTGGTTGCAACGCTTGCGCAATGGCCAGCGTTTGCAGTTACCGGGCGACGAGGCGGCCCACGTATCGCTCAGCGGCCTGAGTGCTTCGTTGCTGTTGATGGATGCCGTGCAGGGCCGTGTGGACAACGTGACGGCCCTGGCACGGCCCGGAAAGGGCGCCGCCAGTGAGGTTGCGCCACGCGTGCCGGTGCCGGTGCTGCGCAAGTTTGCAGTGGCGCCGCCGCTGACTGCCCAGGAGCAGACGGGTCTGGTGGCTGCTGCCTTGCAGGCCGTAAAGCCTGAGGAAGGCGAGCCCGAGGCAAAAGTTGGCGCGCTGACAGCGCAACAGGCCATGACGGTGACGCGTTATGACTGTGCGGCCTATAACTGCGAGTTCGATGTGAGCAGCCGTGAGCGCCAGGCGCCTTACAAGCAAACGCCAATGGACCTGCAGCCGCTGCCCCTGGAAGACGCCGCGCTGCAAGGCTCGGTCGGGTATGACGAAGCGTCCGGGACCCTGAGTTATTTCTACAAGCAGCGTGGGATCGGGGATTGCGGCGGCGGTGCTTCCTGGGTGTTCGATGGCAAGCGTTTCCAGCTCAGCGAGTTCCACAGAATGCCGCGCTGCACCGGCGTCGGCTACGGTGATTGGCCAGCGTTGTGGACGACCATGCCAGCACCCTAGCCATCGGGCCCACAGCGCCTCTACACTGGCAGGCCACTTGTCTTTCAAAGGATGAAACACAATGCATACACCTGAGCCCCATATCGTGATCCAGCGCTTCACTGAGGCCCACCTTGAAGGCGTCGCTGCGCTCTATAACGAACCGGCCGTGTGCCGTCAGGTGCTGCAAATGCCTTTCCAGTCGGTCGAGGCGTGGCGTAATAAACTGGTACAGGACAACGAGCGGCGCCTGCAACTGGTGGCCTTGCACGGTGGAGAGGTGATCGGCCAGCTTGGCCTGGAACAGTACCTGCGGGTACGCCAGGCCCATGTCGGTTCATTCGGCATGGGCGTGGCCACGGCGTGGCAGGGCAAAGGGGTTGGCTCGCGCCTGCTGACGGCCGCGCTGGACGTGGCCGACAACTGGATGAACCTGCGCCGGGTGGAACTCACGGTGTACGCCGACAACGAAGCGGCACAGAGGCTGTACCGCAAGTTCGGCTTTGAGGTCGAAGGCGTGTTGCGCGACTACGCGCTGCGTGACGGCCAGTTTGTCGACACCCTCAGCATGGCGCGCCTGCGCCAGTCGGCTTAGCCCAGGGCAAACGCCACCGCAGCCTGCGCATGCAGCTCGGTGGTGTCCAGCAGCGGCAGGTCGCTGTGCTCGGGCTTGATCAACAGGCTGATTTCCGTGCAACCGAGGATGATCGCCTGGGCGCCGCGTGCGGCCAGGGACTCGATCACCGCTTGGTAGACCTTGCGTGACGCATCGCTGATCACGCCGACGCACAACTCCTCATAGATAATCCGGTGCACGGCTTGGCGCTCGTCCGCCTCGGGCACCAGCACGGTCAGGCCCTGGGCCGCCAGGCGCGATTTGAGGAAGTCCTGCTCCATGGTAAACGCGGTGCCGAGCAGGCCGACGGTCAGCGTGCCGGCCTCTACTGCCGCTGCACCTGCCGCATCGGCGATGTGCAGGAACGGAATCGACACCGCCGCTTCAATGCGCGGCGCTACCAAATGCATGGTGTTGGTACACAGCACCACACACTCGGCGCCACCGGCTTGCAGACGGCGCGCGGCGTCTTCGAGGATCAGCGCGGTGTCATCCCAACGGCCGGCGTGCTGGGCCTGTTCCACCGGACCGAAGTCCACGCTGTACATCAACAGTTGCGCCGAGCGCAGCGGGCCGAGCTGGTCGCGCACGCGCTGGTTGATGATGCGGTAATACTCGGCGCTGGACTCCCAGCTCATGCCGCCGATAAGGCCGATGGTGCGCATGCGATGCTCCTGACAACGAAAGTCGCTTCACCTTACCCATCGGCCGGGGATTAGTCATACGCAGTTGGCCGCGAAATGACCGGTGCAGTTTCACATGTCCAGGTTGATCCAACCCGGCTTGGCTTCCTCCGGTGCCACCGCGTTGATCCGCTTGCCGGTCGCCCGCTCCACGCGCCGCGCCACCTCCGGGTCATCGGCAAAGGGCATCAGGCTGGCGTCGTCCAGGCTTTTGTCCGACTGGCCGCGCAGGCAATACTCCACCGCGCCGTACAGGCACACCACCATCAGCAGGCCCCACATCTCAGGCGATCCGCGCATCGCGCTGCGCCATTTTCACGTCCGCGACTCGCACCGTGCGCCAAGTGTTGTAGGCCATCAGCACCATCCCCGTAAGAAAGAACACGCCCCCGGCAAACCGCACCACAAACCCCGGATGGCTGGCCTGCAAGGCTTCGACAAAGGAATAGGTGAGGGTGCCGTCATCGTTGACCGCCCGCCACATCAGGCCTTGGGTGATGCCGTTGACCCACATCGACGCGATGTACAGCACGGTGCCGATAGTCGCGAGCCAGAAGTGCAGGTTGATCAGCGGCACACTGTGCATCTGCTCGCGCCCGAACACTTTGGGGATCATGTGGTACAGCGAGCCAAAGGTGATCATCGCCACCCATCCCAGGGCCCCGGCGTGTACGTGGCCGATGGTCCAGTCGGTGTAGTGGGACAGGGCGTTGACGGTCTTGATCGCCATCATCGGCCCTTCGAACGTCGACATGCCGTAGAACGCCAGGGACAGCACCAGGAACCGCAGGATCGGGTCGGTGCGCAACTTATGCCAGGCGCCGGACAAGGTCATCATGCCGTTGATCATCCCGCCCCAGCTCGGTGCCAGCAGAATCAGCGACATGGCCATGCCCAATGACTGCGCCCAATCCGGCAGGGCGGTGTAGTGCAGGTGATGCGGGCCAGCCCAGATATACAGGGTGATCAACGCCCAGAAGTGCACGATGGAAAGACGATAGGAGTACACCGGGCGTCCGACTTGTTTCGGCACGAAGTAATACATCATCCCCAAAAAACCGGTGGTCAGGAAAAACCCTACGGCGTTGTGTCCGTACCACCACTGCACCATCGCATCGGTGGCCCCGGAATACACCGGGTACGACTTGAACCAATCCACCGGGATCGCCAAGTGGTTGACCACGTGCAACATGGCGATCACCAGGATAAAGGCGCCGAAAAACCAGTTGCCCACGTAAATATGTTGGGTTTTGCGTCGCACCACGGTGGTGAAAAACACAATGGCATAGGCCACCCAAACCACAGCCATCCACACCGCGCCGGAGAACTCGATCTCGGCGTATTCCTTGGTGGTGGTGTAGCCCAGCGGCAAGCTGATCAGCATGATCACGATCACTGACTGCCAGCCCCAGAAGGTAAAGGCTGCCAGCTTGTCGGAAAACAAGCGCACCTGGCAGGTGCGCTGTACCGCGTAGTAGCTGGCGGCAAACTGCGCGCTGCCGGCAAAACCGAAGATCACCAGGCTGGTGTGTAAGGGCCGCAAACGGCCAAAGGTGGTCCAGGGCAGGTCCAGGTTCATTTCCGGCCACACCAGTTGCGAGGCGATCCACACGCCCATGGCCATGCCCACCACGCCCCAGACGATAGTGGCGATAACAAATTGGCGGACGACTTTATAGTTATAGGCCTGCCCGATTGTTGCTGTGCTCATGCTCAGTCCTCCCACGGTTCCAAGTGGCGGCACTGTAGGAAGCGTGGGCAAAACAAAACAGGCTCAGTAAAACCTCATTGTTGCGGATCAGTTTTAAGCCGTACGTTGAACGACTGCATCTGCCATGATCAGGCTTCGCAACCTGGCTCACCCAAGGAAATCCGCAATGGACGATGTACAGCAACTGGGCGAGATGCTTCGTCATTACGCCGACAGCGAAGCGCATAAAAAACAGCAATTCGATGTGCAGTCAGCCCGTTGGACGCAAAAGCTCGATGAGTTGTTCGGCCAGATTGAGCAGTGGCTTGCGCCGGTGAAGACGATCGGCTTGCTGGAGGTGCATCGTGAAGCCTATGTCGCCAGCGGGCCCAGCGTGCCGGTGGAGACATCGACGTTCAAGACCGAGAAACTAACCGTGAATATCACCGGTAAACCGGTGGAATTCGTGCCGGACGTGATGGGTGTGGGCGGGTTGATCTCCGTATCGGTCATGGGCTTGACCGCTGCACGCCACGGCAGCGTTTCGCTGGTGCTGCCGGCGGACAAAAACGATTGGTTGTGGAAGAAGACCAATGGCCTGAAAGACCCGGACACCTTTGGCTTCGACGCGAATTTCCTGGCCTCGCAGTTGCAGAGCCTGATTCCACGCGAACGTGTCTGAACTGTCGGTTGTGGGCAAGTTTATTTAAGCGCTGGATCACCAGGGTTGAGCTTTTTCCAACGTTGCATCACTACCTGCGCCTTGGGCTCCTGACCGTTTTCCAGGTAGTACTGGATCAACGACAGCCGCGCATTACGGTGATACGGCTGGCGCTTGAGCAGGTTTTCCAGTTGCTGGCAGGCTTCGTCGACACGGCCGCTGTCATGCAACGCCACCGCCAGCACAAAGGTGAACTGACCGTTGGCAGACTCCAGGCGGGCGGCGTTGCGCAGGTGGGGCATGGCTTTTGCCGTGTCGCCCGAGCGAATCAGCATCAAGCCCTGGGTGTGCTGTAACAGTGCGGCGTCTGGGTGCCGGGCCAACTCATCAGCAATCAGGCCGCGTGCTTCTGGCGTACGGCCGTTGGCTTCCAGCCACTGCGCCAGGGTGACCAGCGCCGGGAAGAAATCCGGGTCGCGTAGCAGCGCCGTGCGCAATTGCGCTTCCACTTTGTCGCCACGGCCGCTGGCCTGGTAGAGCATCGCCAGGTTGAGGTTGGCTTCGGCGCGTTCGAGCAGGCTTGATTGCACCTGTTCATATTCAGTAATGGCGCTGTCCCAGGCGGGGCCTTGGCCGGGCACGCTCAACAGGTCCCGCGCGGCAATGATCCGCACGGCGCGCACGGGATCCCTGAGCAAGGGCGCGTACAGGGTGACGCGTTCCGCTGGCGGCAGCAGGGCGCTGACGGCACGCACGGCACTTTCCCGCACTTGCGGGGCAGGGTGGAGGAGGTCCTTGGTCGCCAGTGTCAATGCCTGTTCACTGGGATAGTTGGGCAGTTCGACCAACAGCGTCGCGCGTTGGATGGCCGGTATATTGCTACGAGCCAGTTGGTCATACAGCGCCTGGGCCGCACCGGTTTGGCCGCCGCGAATCAACACCATGCTCTCGGCGTAAGTGGGTGCCTTGAGTACATCCCTTGCCCCGGCAGGGATGCTGAAGCTGTGGTCATGACGCAAGTCGTTGCCCATATAGACTTTGCCTGGCATATGGCAGTCAACGCAGAACGCGCCCGGTTTACCGGTGTGTTCAGGAGAATCGTAGTTTTTGGCCTGTAGCCCGCGCCCATCCACTGTGGTGATCGAGGTTTTGCCGGCGGTGTTATGGCATTGCAGGCACACCGCATTGCCTGGCGCCTTGAGTTCATTGCTGTGGGGGTTATGGCAGTTGCTGCAACGCACGCCTTTCTCGGCCATTTTGCTTTGAGCGAAGGAGCCGTGTTCGAACACCTCATCCTTGATTTTGCCGTCCAGGGCATACAGCTCACGGGTCAGCACGCTGGGCAGGTAGTCGTCCATCAGGCGTTTGCCCACGGTATAGCCATCGCCCAGGGGCGCACGGCGTGCATGGCAGCGGGCGCAGGTTTCCAGTTCGACGGTGGCGTCCTTGTCTTTGAGGTCCACGGCGAAGCCTGCGTGCAGCAGGTCGCCTTTTTTCGCGGCCCATTGCAGGTGGTTGGACGCCGGGCCATGGCACGCCTGGCAGCCGACACCGAGGCTGTTCCATTGACTGTCGAAGGTGTTGTTCTGTGCATCGAAATTACGTTTGTAGCCAGTGGTGTGGCATTCCACGCACATGAAGTTGGCGTTCTGGCTGGGTTTGCTCCAGTGCAGCGGGTTCTTGAAGTTCACGCCCTGGCCGGGATACAGGTGAAACCAGCGGTTTTGTGGGGTATCCCAAGCCACGCCGAGGGCTTGCAGGCGACCGCCGCCGACGTCGATCAGGTATTGCTGTAACGGTGCGATGCCAAAGGTGTAGGCCACCTTGAAGTCGGCCAGCTTGCCGTCGCTGCCTGGTGTGTTGACCCAGAAATCATCGCCCCGGCGGAAGAACCGCGTGGTCTCACCTTCGCCGGTAAAGCTCGCATCGTTGAAGTCCGCCGGCACGGTCTGCGGCGTGGCCAATTGCATCGCCAGTTGATGGTGCGAGCCTTGCCAATCCTTGGCCTGGGCCTGGTGGCAGCCCTGGCACTGCTGCTCATCGACCTGGGTGGCCGGGGGCATGACCACCGGCTTGGCGGCCACCACCGGCGTCGGCAATCGAGGCGTACTGGCCTGCAGGAAGAACCAGACCCCTGCCATGGCCAACAACAGCAACACAATCAAAACGGGGTAGAGGTAGCGACGGGGTGATTCACGGTGGGGCGCGGCGTGTTGTTTTTTGGGCTTGGGCATTCCGACTTCCGTTGTCTTGATGCGTGGACGCTCTATTGGCGCGCTTAAGCTCTGTGCAGCTTTGACGCTGGGTGCTGGTCTGTCAAACAGGCCGCGCAAATGAGGTTAATTCCCCAGGATTGGCTATACCTACAGCTCACTGTTTCGATGATGATCGCCAGGGAGTTCAATGATGAAACTAAGGCTAATGATCAGCACGCTGTGCGTGGCGTCGGTCGCCATGGCAGGTTGTGCCAGCAAGGTCACTTCACCGGATGAGTACTCCGGCTTTCTCTCCGACTACAGCCAACTCAAGGAAGCCAAGTCGCCTTCGGGAGCCGAGGTGATGCGTTGGGTCGATCCCAAGCTGGACCTCAGCCGCTACCACGCGGTGTTCGTCGAACCGACCCAGTTCTACCCCAAGCCCCAGGCCACCGCGAAAATCCCGGAAAGCACCCTGAACGGCATCAACACCTATTACAACCAGGCGCTCAAGCGTGAGCTGGAAAAATCCTTGCCGCTGGCCAATGCGCCCGGGCCGGGTGTCATCGTCGTGCGGGCGGCGATCACCGCCGTGAGCAGCAAGACCGAAGGCCTTGCTCCGTATGAATACATCCCCGTAGCGCTGGTCGTCGCGACGGTCAGCACCGCGTCCGGCCATCGTGACCAGGAAACCACCCTGGGCACCGAGGCGCAGTTCCTCGACGGCGCCAACGGCAAGGTGATCGCTCAGGTGGTGCGCAAAGGCACTGGCAAGCCGCTGGCCAATGAGTCCCAGGTAATGAAGGCCGACGATGTGAAAAGCGTGATCGACGGCTGGGCGTCGGACTTGCATCAGTCATACGTCAAGCTCAAACACTAGAAAGTCCTTAAGAGGTGAGGGCCTACGCGCCCTCACCACCGCTTCACTGACCGCCAAACCAACGGAAATAGGGATTGGCGCCGTCCCAGCGTATGACCTCTCGCATATCCCGCCCCCAGGCATCCCGGTCGCCGTCGTAGGCATGCAGGCTGGCGCGGTAGAACTGCATCAGGCGTTGCTGCTCGGCAACCAGTGTGCGAGCGAAAGTCTCATCCGCATGGATCAGCGGCACGGGCACGCGCAGATCGAGCAAGGCCGGCAGTACGCGGGTGATTTCCTTGCTGCGCACCCACGGCGCGTACTCAATGCGCGGTTGATCGTCGGTGACCGGCAACGTATCCCCGGCAAATCGTTCAAGGCCCTGGCGATCAGTGACCCAGGTTGCCAGCAGAGTCGCCGCCGAATCGATACCCACGTCCGCCAGGGCGCTGCGCACGCCCTGATCCTCAAATCGTTGGCGTATGCGTTGTACATCCAGGGTGATCGGCTCCAGGGAGCCCACCAGCAGCATCTCATGGAACTCGCTGGTCCACAGCGACGCGTACGGGAACACGTTGAGGAAGCTGCGCACCAAGGCGCGGGAGTCGTCGATGTTTTGCGTCGGCAGCGGCAGCCATTGGGCGAGCAAGCCGTTTTTCTCGAGGCGCGTGGCCGCTAATTGGTAGAAGTCCTGAGAATACAGGTTCACCACGCCGGCAGCGGAGGGTGGCGGGGGTTCCAGGGTGATCAGGTCGTAGGCTTGCGGGTTGCGCAGCAGTTCCTGGCGACCGTCGCGCAAGCGCAAGTCGATGCCTGGATCGCTGGCGGCATTGAAGTTGCCTTTGAACAAGGGGGCGGCTTGCACCACCGCTGGCAGGAGTTCAGCGACCACCCGATGTTCCAGGCCTGGATAGCGCAATAGCGCACCCGCCGTGATGCCGGTGCCGAAGCCGATCACCAGTGCAGACTTGGGCTCGGCGTTGTGAATCAGCAGCGGCAACAGCGCCTGGACCCGCATATAACGCAGCGACGGCATGGCGTCTCCCGTGTTGGAGACGCCCTGGATATACAGCCGCTGAAACGCCCGCGCTCCTTGGCCCTGGGTAACGACTGCCACCGTCGCGCCACGGCCTTCCTGGTAAAACGCCAGGCTGGCGTTGCGTGCACCAGGCAGCAATTTGGCCAAGCGATCCATTGGGGTCAGCAGTGCGACCGCCAGCGACACCAACCCCAGTGCAATCACCGCTTGCCGCCGACCTTTTTTAACACCCTGGCCACGGCGTACCGCCAGATACCCCACGACGCCAGCCACCACCGCCAACACGCCCAAGGTCCGTACCAACCCCAACCACGGGATCAGCACAAAGCCGCACAGCATCACCCCGATAATCCCGCCCAAGGTGTTGAAGGCCACCACCGCGCCGACGTCACGGCCGACATGCCGATTGCCCACACTCAAGCGCAACGCCACGGGAAACGCTGCGCCCAGCAGCAAGGTCGGCACAAACACGATGCACAGTGCCGCCACCGCAAAACGTGCGCTCATGCCCGGCAGTTCGCTTGCGCCCAGGCCCAGCACCAGTGCTTCAGCCTGGGTTTGCAGCAGTACCAGCCAGCGCCCCAACAGGGCGATTTCCAGCAGCGCCACCAAGCCTGCACCCGCGATCAGCAGGCCGAACACGCCCCAGGGATCGCGAAGACGTTCTACACGACCTGACATCAACTGGCTGCCGATGAACAACCCGGTGAGGTAGGTGGCAAGTACCACGGCGAACGCATACGTGCGGGTACTCATGAATTGCACGATGGACTGCGACCACACCACTTCATACCCGAGGGCAACGCCACCGGCGATGGCGTACAGCACCAATGCCAGTCGCGCCGGTTGCACAAGGCGCGCCGGCGCGATCTCAACAGGCGCTTGATGACGCACCGCCAACACTGCCCCCACCGCAGCGAGCAGATTCAACGCCGCCGCCACCAGCGCACTGCCGCGCACGCCAAACTGGGCAATCAATACAAATGCCGTGAGCAACGTCCCGACAATCGCCCCGGCGGTGTTGGCCGCGTAGAGGCGTCCACCCGCCTGGCTCAAGCCCTTGGCGTCGATGCCCAGCGAGCGCACCAGTACCGGCAACGTGCCGCCCATCAACACCGCCGGCAGCCCGACCAGGGCAAACGGCAACGCCCAGGCCAGCAGGCCAATGCGGTGTTCCAACCAGGCAAACGGTTCGGCCGCCACGCCCAGGGCCAGCGTTGCACCCACCCCGAGCAAAGCAACCAGTAATTCCAGACCTGCATACAACAACAGCGGCCGCGCGAAGCGGTCCGCCAAACGTCCGAACAGCCAGCCGCCCAATGCCAGCCCGGCAAAAAACGCACTGATGCCAGCGGTAATTGCATACACCTCGACGCCCACCACCAGGGACAGTTGCTTGATCCATAGCACCTGATACACCAAGGCCGCACCGCCGGAGAGGAACAGGAGGAGGGCGGGGATCAGGATCGAGAGGGTTGCGGTGGTTTCAATGGGCTTGCTGGCGGTGCGTGACAACATTGCGATGAACCTTCTATCAACCCTAAAGAAGGCCGCCCGAGTGGGCGGCCTTGGATCACTATGGCGCAGGTTGCGCTTTCATCTTCTCGGCAATCTTCGCATCCACGCCCGCTCGAATCTGGTCGATACTGAAGCTGGCCGGTTTCTGGCTGGGCGGGTACTCGATAAAGGTTTCGAGGAACTTGGCCGATTTGGTCACCGCCACCGCGACCAGATAGACGTTTTTGGTGCTCCAGTCGTAATACTGATCGGAGACCACATCAGCCCGCTCATAAGGGTCCATGCGCAGGTTGAGGATCTTCGGCACCCGCAGGCACACGAACGGCTCGCTCCACACCTTGAACCCACCCGGTGCCCGCTGTTCGCAATACACCGCCTTCCAGTTGCCAAAACGCGCGGACACCAAGACCCCGTCATCGTTGAAGTAGTAGAACTCGTCGCGTGCGCCCTTCGGTTCTTGGCCGGTCAGGTAGGGCAGTTGGTTGAACCCATCCAGATGCACCTTGAAGTTGCTGCCTCCGGTCACGGGAGCCCAGCCCTTGAGCAACTTGCCTTTCACGTCACTGTCACCGGCTGCGGCCAGCAGCGTGGGGAACCAGTCCATGCCCGAGAACATCTCGTTGGAGACCTCGGCGGGCTTGATCTTGCCCGGCCAACGAATCATCGCCGGCACTCGATAGGCACCTTCCCAGTTGGAGTTCTTCTCGTTACGGAACGGCGTCGTCGCCGCGTCCGGCCAAGAGAACTGGTTCGGCCCGTTATCGGTGGTGTAGACCACGATGGTGTTGTCGGCGATCTTCAGGTCGTCGAGGGTTTGCAGGAGTTTGCCCACGTCACCGTCGTGCTCCACCATGCCGTCCGCGTATTCGTTGCCGGGCATGCCGCTCTGGCCCTTCATCGATTCCCGTACATGGGTGAACAAGTGCATGCGCGTGGTGTTCATCCACACGAAGAACGGTTTGTTGGCTTCGGCTTGTTTCTTGATGAACGCCTGGGCCGCCGCGGTGGTTTCGTCGTCGATGGTTTCCATGCGCTTGGTGGTCAAGGCGCCGGTGTCTTCGATCTTGCCATCGGCGAAGCTGTGGATCACCCCGCGCGGGGAGTTAGCCTTGACGAACTCCGCATCGTCCTTGGGCCAATAGGGACGTTCCGGCTCTTCCTCGGCGTTGAGGTGATAGAGGTTGCCGAAAAACTCGTCGAAACCGTGGTTGGTCGGCAGGTATTCGTCCTTGTCGCCCAAGTGGTTCTTGCCGAATTGCCCGGTGGCATACCCCAGGGATTTAAGCGCCTGGGCAATGGTGATATCGCGTTTTTGCAAACCCACCGATGCACCGGGGGCGCCCACCTTCGACAGGCCCGTGCGCAACGGCGTCTGGCCAGTGATGAAGGACGAACGCCCCGCGGTGCAGCTGTTCTCCGCGTAGTAGTCGGTGAACATCATGCCTTCTTTGGCGATACGGTCGATATTCGGGGTCTTGTAGCCAACCACGCCCATGGAATAGGCGCTGATATTGGTTTGCCCGATGTCATCGCCGAAGATCACCAGGATATTCGGCTTTTCGGCCGCCCAGGCGGATGCCGAGGCGCCGATCACCGAAACCGCCACCAGGGCGAGTTTCGGCAGCCACTTACGTATGCGAGTCATAAGACTTGCTCCTTTTAGGGCTTGAGTCGCATTGCCTGCGACCAACGTTTTTAACAGTCCATCGCGACGTCTTTTCTTATTGCACCTTCACTTGCACAGCTGGATCGAACGGATAGATACGGCCCCAGTCGCTTGCCATATCCACCACGGTCCACTGCTGTTGCTTGGCCAGGTCCAGTGCCTTGTCCAGGCGCCCCACCTGAGAATTGCGGTCGTAGGCCCATTCGCGCTGGGCGTCAGTGTGATGCACCAGGCCCATCAAGCGTTTGCCAGGGCCGGCGGCGGTCCATTGCAGCATTTGCAGGTCGCCGTCGGAGTTGCCGAAGGCCAGGATCGGCCGACGCCCGATGATGGCGTCGATGCTTTCCGGCTTGCCTGGGCCGTCGTCGTTGTGTGCCAGCTTGGCGGTGCGCAGCACTTGCGGCTTGCCGTCCTTGAGCTGGAATTGGGTGACGAAGTTGGAGCCGATCACCTGCTCAGGCGGCACGCCATACACCTCTTCGGCGAAGGCGCGCATGAAGGCGGTATCGCCCCCGGAGACGATGTAGGTCTTGAATTGCTGACTGCGCAGGTAGTCGAGCATTTCCAGCATGGGCTGGTAGATCATCTGGTCGAACGGCTTGCCGGTCTTGGGGTGACGGGCCTGCTTGAGCCAGTTCCTGGCGTTGTCGATGAAGGCTTCGGTGCTGACCCCAGTGTGGGTGGCGCCGATGATTTTCAACAAGCCGTCCATGCCGGCAGCGGCAAGGGCCTTGTGGTCGCCTTCGAGCACGGCCTGGAAGGGCTGCGTAGTTTTCCATTCCGGATGCTGCGGCGCCAGGCGCTTGACCTCGTCAAAGGCGAACAGCACTTCGAAGTACGCCGGTTGCTCGGTCCACAGCGTGCCGTCGTTGTCGAACACGGCGATGCGTTCGGCGGGCTTCACGTAGTCCTTGGAGCCTTCGGCGGTCACCGCCTGGACGAACTCAATGATCTGCTTTTTGTTCGGGCCTTCGTTCCATGACGGCAGCGGATCGGCCGCCAGGGCAGGCAGGCTCAAGAGGAGGAGAAGGGGCAGGGCAGAACGCAGCGACGTCATGGGAAGTCCTTTTCGTGACGAGGGTTCAGTGGAACCAAGCGTAGTTGACGACAGGCCCAGCGCAATGCTGGCCATGCCTTTCGCCACAATGACCGCAGGCGGGGCCATAGGGTACGGATCAGATAAGCCGCCAGCACCAGCACGACGATGGCCGCCATCCATCCCAGCAAATGCCGCGACAGCTGCCAGCGTGCGTGCTGCCCGAGCGCCTTGAGGTCGTCGGTGACGGAAAAGGTCGGCGTGTAGGCGCGGGTAGCCTGGGCCTTGAATGTCAGCGCGGGTAACTGCGCGATTTGCAGGCGATGGTTGCGGCTGTCCCACCATTTCAGCTGGAGGGCGGGCAGGGTGTAATGGCCGCCTTTTTCCACGCGATACACCAAGTGATCGATGCGTTGGCCGCCGGTGACGGTGCCGCGTCCGTCATCCAGGTTGCTGATGGCAGGCGCCTGCGGGTATCGGCGCAGCCCGCTGATGTCAGCCGCAGCAGGCGGTGGCAGCGACAGCCCTGGCGTGTTGTCGGCTTGAAGGGTCACTGTACGGGTCACGCTGTCGCCAACCTTGAGATCGCCGGCCGCAAGTGTCTGGTTCAAGCGCAGGCCACTGGCGACCAACACGGGCTCGCCGGGCGCAAACCCTGACGGCTGGACGGCCTCGAAGGTCAGCGGCGCACTCTGCGCACTCAATGGCGCGCTGGCCTGGCCCGGTTGGGCACTGACCGTCAGCGCGGGCACGCTGAAGTGTTGCGCCGTCGTCGGCGTGATCAGGTAGGCGTAGCGCATCCCGTAGAAGGTTTGCCCGTCGATCACCTGTGTGGTGTGCTCGGCCTCGCCTCCCGGTTGCTGTACGCGCGCGCCCGCCAGTTTCAGGTCCGGCAATGTCGCGGCGGCGGTGAACCAGGTATCCGTCAGCACATCCACCTGTACCTGCAACTGCTCGCCCACGACGACTGATGCACCGGGGATCAATTGCGCGTTCACCCGTAATTGCGGTTCGGCCGCCCATAACGGCCCCGACACCAACAGCAACACGCCCCAGTAGCGCTTCATGGTCGCGCCTCCTGGTCTTGCAAGCTGAATTTGCGGCGCAGAAAGTTGGCCGGTGACGTGGTCAGGTTCTGCAACCACAGGGCGTCATTATTCGCCTGTTGGGTCTGAATCGCTTTGCTCTGCCCCTTGCCCGGCGCTTTATCGAACTTGATCTCATCCGGCTTGACCTGCGGCGTGTTGTTCGCCGCGCTTTCGGTGTCTGTTTTCAGCGCAATCGCCAGGGCCAGGTTGGCCGTGGCTTCGGGGAAGTCGGGTTGCAACCGCAAGGCTTGCTGATAGGCCGCGATGGCGTCATCGAACTTGAAGCGACGCACATGGATATTGCCCAGATAGAACGCTGCTTGCGCGGTATGCAGGGCGGCGAAGGTGGTTTGGGCCAGCTCGTAATCGGCGGCGTTGTAGGCGGCGATGCCTTTCCAGTAAGGGTCGACGAACAACGCGGCGGCCTGCGGGTAATGATGGTGCTCGAAGGCCCAGCGGCCTTGCTGATCGGGCGTCATGAACGGATTGGCCTCGGCTTGCGTCGGCGGCAGCAGCAGGCCGAGCAGCATCACTGCCGTCCAGTTCAGGCTCCAGCCCTTGCGCACACTCAACAACGCCAACAGCAGTAACGGCCAGCACAGCCAATAGCCGGCGTCTTTCCATTGCAACAGACGTTGCTGCTCGTCGACGTTCTGGAAGTGCTGCTGGGCGTGCAGTTCGATCCAGTCCAGATCATCGTCATTCAGGGTCAGGCTGCCCAGCGGTGCCTTCAGGGCCGAGGCCAATGGCTTGAGCGTAGGACTGCTGCCAAGGGCCAGGATCAGGATTTGCAGCGCATTGTCCTTGAGGGCGGGCAGTTGGGCGACATCGGCGCCATCCGTCACCAGCAGCAAGGTGCCGGGCGATTGCTGCAACAGGCGCTTGGCCTGTTCGATCACGCCGGCCAGATCCTTGCCGCTCTTGCTGATCAAGTCGGTGCCCAATGCCTGAATGAAGGTATCGAGCAAGGCCGGATCATCGGTGGGCGGTAACACCAGATGGGCGCTGCCGGCGTAGACGAGCAACGCGGTGCGCGCGCCTTTGCGGCGCTCGACCAGGTCATGCAGCTTGTGTTTGGCGGCGGTGAGGCGCGTGGGCGGCACATCGGCGGTGTCCATGGACGCTGACAGGTCCACGGCGATGATCAGCGGTGCACGGTTCTCAAGGAAATCCGGGCGGTCCTGCTGCCAGGTCGGTCCCGCAGCGGCGAAGGCACCGACGACCAGCAACGCACTCGCTAAATGCACCGGGCGCAGGCGATGGGGATCGTTCGGCGTGAGCAGTAAATGCGGCAACAGGTGCGGGGCGATCGTGCCGCGCAGGCGGCGCTGCAGATCACGGCTGCGCTGCCACACCCACGGCAGCAGTACGCCCATAATCGTCAACAACAGCCAGGCAGGACGCAGAAAGTGGAGGTCACTGAAGTCCATCAGCACGCTCCCGTTTCCATCGATGCGGCCACATCGCGGCGATCAGGTGATACACCACCAACACGATCAGCGCGGCACACAGCGGCCACCAGAACAGGTCGCGCTTGGGCTGATGGCTGAGGGTTTTCACCTGATGCGGTGTGATCTTGTCGAGCGTGGCGTAGACCTGATCCAGGCTGTCGCGGTCCTCGGCACGGAAGTAATGCCCGCCGGTGGCGCTGGCAATGTCTTGCAAGGCGTTGAGGTTGACCTTGGCTTCGCCGCTGGCCTGCGGGTCGCCGATGCCGATGGTGTGGATGATCACGCCCTTGGCAGCGGCCATGTCGGCGGCGTGGTCCGCAGTGATTGCACTGCTGGTGTCATTGCCATCGGTGAGCAGGATCAGCACTTTTTCCGGTTCATGGGCCTGGTCCAGCAGCTTGAGGCCAAGGCCAATGGCGTCGCCGATAGCGGTGTTCGGCCCGGCCATGCCGATGCCGCTGTCGTCCAATAACAGCGATAGGCTGGCATGGTCGAGGGTCAAGGGGGCCTGGGGGTAGGCGCCGCTGCCGAACAGGATCAGGCCGATACGGTCGTTCTTGCGCTGCTGGATAAAGCCATGCACCACCTGTTTGACGGCGGCCAGGCGGTCGATCTTGTGGCCGTTGGCGTCGGTAAAATCCTCGGTTTCCATGGATTGGGAGATATCGATGGCCAGCATCAGGTCGCGCACCGGTTGTTGGCGTTCGATGGGTTTTTCCACCCAGACCGGCCGGGCGACCGCCAGCACCAGCAACGCCCACACCAGCAGATTGAGCAGCAACTGGCTGCGATGAGTCCGGGCGCTGCGGGTAGACGCTTCACCGACCGCCTGGCGCATGCCGCCAAAAAACGGCACGCGCACCGCACTGCGCGCTTCGCGATAGACCGGCAGGTAGCGGTAGGCCAACCACGGCAGCGGCAGCATCAATAGCAGCCAGGGATAGTCAAGCTGCCACATGGTGTTGCTCCACCCAGGCCTTGCACTGGGCCAACAGCTGCGGGTCCTGCGACGCAGTGCCGTAGGCCATCTGGGCCAGCCGTTGAGCGAGGTCGTCGGGAATCGGACCTCTGGCGTGGCGTTGCAGGAAGGCTTGCCACTCGGCGCCACGCAAGGTCGGGATACGTTGCTGTTCCTCCAAAGGAAGCGGCATCGACAGCGCGACACGCTTGAGCAATTCGGGCAACTCGCGCAGGTCTTCCAAGGTGTCCAGACGCACCAGCGCTTCGCGCCGGTAGGCATCACGTCGCCAGCGCAACCATTTGCGGCCTGCCAGCACCAACAGCGCCAGCACCACAACGCCCAGCAACACGCCCCAGCCCCAGGTCTGCGGCCAGTAACTCACCGGCGCAGGCAAGCTCAACTCCGTGAGTTGCTCGATGCTTGGCACGTGGCTGCTCACCGACGTTTCCCCAGTTCACTGCGCAACTGATCGGCGGCGGGCAGGGCGGTGCTGATCATCAAGAGTGGCACCTGGCTGCGGCGCAACAGGGTGGCGACATCCTTCAAGCGTCCGCCGAGAAAATCCCCCAGGGGTTGGCGCACCTGGCGCTGGTCCACCGCCAGTTCCACCTGCAACTGGCCTTGGGTGACCCGCAGCTGTCCACGGCTGGGCACGTTGAGTGCCAAAGGGTCATACACTTGAAACGCGATCACGTCGTTGTGCGCTGACAGTTGCTGCATCAGTTGCAAGGTACGCGGCCCGGCGCCGGCAAAATCGCTGACCAGGCAGATCAGGTGATCGTGGCCCGCCACCGCCAGGCACTGCTGCAAGACTGTGTCCAACTGGCCGTCGCCTTCATGGTCAGGGTTCCTCGCCGTCAACGCCGCATTTTGCTGAGCGATGCAGCTGCACAAGGCTTCCACGCGTTTGCGGCTGCGCAAGGGCGCGACACTGTCGACACGCTGGTCGTTGAACACCAGGCCGCCGACACGATCCCCGGCGTTGAACACCATCCACGCCGCCAGCGCGCCCAACTCTGCGGCAATGGCAGATTTGAAGCTGCGCACCGAGCCGAAAAACATCGACATGCGCTGGTCCACTACGATCAGCGCCGGGCGGTCGCGCTCTTCGGTAAAGGTGCGCACCACCGGTTTGCCGGTGCGCAGCGAGGCGCGCCAATCCAGATGACGCAGGTCATCGCCCGGCTGGTAGCGGCGCAACTCATCGAAATTCAGGCCTCGGCCGCGCAGGCGTGACGCATGGTTGCCCGCCAGGATGCTGCCTTGGGGCTGACGCGCGACAAAGCTCAGGTCGCGGGCCTGGAACTGCAAGGCCATCAATTGCGCCAGGCTGACGTAGACAAACCCGTCGGCGTTCATGCGGGAATCGCCACTTTGCTGAGCAGCCGGTCAAGCACCTGATCAGCCGTCACGCCATCCGCCACCGCGTCATAACTCAATTGCAGGCGATGGCGCAGCACCGGATGGGCGACGGCCTGCACGTTGTCCGGCGTGACAAAGGCCTGGCCTTGCAACCAGGCATCGGCCCGCGCGCAGCGGTCCAGGCCAATGCCGCCACGGGGGCTGGCGCCGAGGCTGATCCAGCGCGCCAGGTCGGCGTCGTAGTCGGCGGGGTGGCGGGTGGCGTTGATCAGATCGATCAGATAGCGGTCGATGGCCGGCGACACCTGGATCGCGCTGACTTCCTGGCGTGCGGCAAAAATCACCTCCTGCGCCAAGGTAAAGCCTTGGACCGTTTGGGTAACGGCCGCCTGTTCTTCTTCGCGCAACAGGCGCAACACCTGGCTTTCGTTGGCGGCGCTGGGGTAGTCCAGCAACAGCTTCATCACAAAGCGGTCCATCTGGGCTTCCGGCAGTGGGTAAGTGCCTTCCTGCTCGATGGGGTTTTGCGTGGCCACCACGATAAACAGCTGCGGCAGCGGGTGACTGGCGCCGGCCACGGTGATTTGTCGTTCTTCCATGGCTTCCAGCAACGCCGCCTGGACCTTGGCCGGTGCGCGGTTGATTTCATCGGCGAGGATCAGGTTGCCGAACAGCGGGCCGGGCTGGAAACGGATCTGGTTCTGGCCGTCGACCTGATGCAGTACTTCGGCGCCGGTGATGTCCGAGGGCAGAAGGTCCGGGGTGAACTGGATGCGGCTCATCTTGGCGTCCAGGTGCCGGGCCAAGGCCTTGACCGTGCGGGTCTTGGCCAGTCCCGGAAGGCTCTCCAGCAACAGGTGGCCGTTGGCGAGCAGGCCGAGCAGGATCTGGCGGATCACCTGGTTCTGGCCCAGCACGCTTTCGGCCATGCTGGCTTGCAAGGCGTTCAAATCGTTGAGTGCGGTCATGGCACACCTCGTTCACAGCATGAAAGTAGGGATCACCGGGATAAACGAAAGACGGAAGTTCCAGCGACTGCTGATCAGGTCGTCGGCGTGAATCACCGAGTACTGCACTTCACCGGAAATCCGCACCGGCAACTTGCCGAAATTGACGATGCGCCCGGCGCCGATGCCGATGGGGAAGTTGACCTTGTTGCCGTTTTCGGCCTTCCAGTTCACGGTGATATTGGGCGTCATGCCCACCCGCCACTGGCCGGGGCCGGGAATCGCGCGCTGGATGAAGTACTGGATGTTGGTCAGGCTCACGTCCTTGCGCTGGGCGTCGCCGCCCACCGACCACCAGTGCTGGGGAAAGAGGCCGAGCGTCCAGTCTTCGCCCAAGTACGCCGCGACAAACGCCGGGCCCAGGGCGTATTTTCCGGTGCCCAGTACGTCTTTTTCGGCGGTGGGGAACATCGCCGTCGGGCCAAACCCCCAGACCATCTTGCCGCCGTTGGCAAAGCGCACCGGTTGCTTGGGCGAGAACACGCCCACATAGGCCAGGTCGCCAAAGCCTGAGGTGCGGTCGAATGGATCGTTGACCACCGACGGGAAGTCGCGGTCTGTCAGCACGCCGTAGGGACTCATGCCGATCAGGTTGCCCGCCTTGGCGTTGACCGGCGCACTCACATAACTCACCGGCAGGCGGTTGATCAGGTTCCAGTCCTCGCCCAGGGCAATCGGGAAGGTCGGCATGAAGCTGTATTTGCCCAAGTAACGCGTGCCGTTACTGTGCGGGCCTTTGAGGGCGCTGTAGTCGAACTGGTTGAACAACAGCACCAGGTTGCCCACCGGGTTGTCCATCAGCTTGGCGATTTGTTCGGTCGAGGGGTCGCAACCGGCCTTGACCACTTGCTTGAGGTCAATGTCGAAGTCCTGTTGCAGGCGATGGCAGGTTTCGGGATCAGCTTTGGTCGCGTTCGACGTGCTGCCTAGCTCCGGCAACCCGGCGGCTGATACGCCGCAGCTGGCAAGAATGCCCACGGCGCAAAACCCATGCATACGTGCACGTGAAATCATGGCGTCATCCATCCTTGTATCGGCCTGATATCAGGGGGTTACGTGCCCGGCCTAACCCTGTCGCGGCCGGGCACGTGGTGTTACTTGAGCGGGGTCAAGGGTGGCAGTTTCCATTGACCATTACCGACCTCAGGCTTGGGCAGGTAAATGCGCAATACCGCGTAGAACGGGCCCGGTGGGGCCGGCAACCAGTTGCTCTGTTCGGCTTTCGGTGGCTCGTGGTGCTGCAGGGCCAAGGTCAGGCCGCCATCGGCATCGCGCTTGAGGTTAGGCAGCATCCGCGAGTTGATCAGGTAGCGTTTCTTGTGATTGGGCACCAGCAGCTTGGTTTTGGCGTCGTACATGGTCAGCGACCAGAACGCTTCGGCAGGCGGCAGTTGGTCCTTGGCAAAGTGCACGGTGTAGCTGTGGCGTGCGCCATTGGCCGGCTTGCCTTCGCTGTCGACGAAGTAGCTGAGGTACGCGGCTTCATCGGTGGAGTTGCCGAAAATACCCATGTCGGCACCGGCGTAGCGGTACAGGTAGTTGTTTTTCAGGCGATCCCGGCTGCCGAACAGGTCACCGCTGCTGACTTGGTGGGTGTCGACCTTGTCCTTCTTGAACGCCGCAAACTCAGCGCGCGCATCGGAGATGCCGTCTTCCAGGGCTTTGCGTTGTTCGACGGTCAAGTCCTTGAGCTTGAACGGCGCACCGGGGGCTATACCGATCTTGGCGAAACGCGCCAGCAGGTCTTTTTCGCTGTCCTGGGGCGCGGCGAAGGTCAGCATGAAGTTCAGGTAGCGGAACAGCTGCGGGCCTTCGGTCATGGACGCCATCGGCTTGGGCCATTCGATCTTGGGCGCCTTGGCCGGCGCGGCCTGCTTCACATAACTGCTCAGCGCCTGGACTTTGTAGCCGCTCTGGATCTGCTTGACCTTGCCCAGGTCTTTGTCGTCGAACAACTGCGTGCGGTACAGGGCATAGGCGATATTGCTTTCACTGTAGACCACGCGATCCACGTCCACGGGCTGCTGACCCTTCCAGTCCGGGCCTGCGATCATGTAATGGCCGCCGTTGTTGCCGGTACTGCGGGTGCCCAGGTAGGCGAAGTTCTGCGTGTACAGGTCGATCAACTGCACCGAGTAGTAGCGGTTGTCCTCGATCTTGGGCAGGGTCAGCACCAGGGGTTCGCGACGCAGGTCCATCCAGACGAAAGAGTAGGGCGTGTCGGAGTTGGGTGTTACGAACGCCGTGTCCTTGGGGGTGAACACTTGCGCGGTGTTGCCGATCTGGTTGAACGGCGCCTTGAAGTTGGCACCGCCCTTGTCAACGGCCTGGGTGTAGAGCGTCTTGTACATTTCCACCACCGGAAAGCCATACAGATAGGCTTCCTTGGCAATCGCCCGGGCCTCGCTCGGAGTGGCCGTGAAGTCGGCCCAGGCGCCGGTACTCATGAGTATCGAGAGGCTCGCCAACAGCAGGCGCGTCGGTTTTCCAATCATGTTGTTGCGTCCTTCCAGAGATCTTTTTTGAGGGCGTGGGATGAAACCGCCGAGTTAACCGGTTTATTTGCCGAACGTCACGTTAATCCCTGCGAACAAGGTGAACTGGGGCAAGCCGTCACCTTTGCGCGCTACCGTCCATTGTGGCTCGACAAAGGCATTGACGATGTTGCTCCCGGCTTTCCAGGCCTTGCCCGCGCCAAACCCGATGGGAATGTAGTGGGTGTCGTTCTTCAAATCGAAGGTCCAAGTGCCCGTGGAACGCAGGTACCAGCCTTTCGGCAGGTTATGAATGATAAACGGCTGGAAAGTTGCACTCTCGACGTGCGGGCGGTCGCGATCGCCGGCAAATGAGCTTTGGTATTGCACCAGCGCGCCCAATAATCCCCTGGGCGAAGCGTCGATGGCGATTGCCGCCAGGCCGGCCTGCCATTTGCCGGTGCCCAGTTCGTCATGTTCGGCGGTGGGGGCGGTGATTTGCGGACCAATGCCCAGCTGCACGCCGTCGGTCTTGAGCAGGAAGATATCGAACAGGTTCAGGTCGCCAATGCCTGTGCTGTAGCCGGTATGTGGATCGGGGCGGGTGCTGAGGGGGAGTGTGGCGCGCAGCAGTTGCGGCACGCCGATGAAATCTGACGGTGCAATCGGCAGGGTGCCGCGCAACAACAGGTCGTTGGTGTGGGCGTTGCTGTCGTACAGGCGTGGCGTGTAGTAGTCCTGCAGGTTGGCGCCTGGCGCGAGGTTCAGGGGGTTATTGCTCTTGTTGGCCGTCTCGGCGTTATCCGCCAAAGCTGGCAGTGCGAAAACAGCCAGCATCAATGCCGACGCGTACGGTGACCCGAACATGTGCGCTCCCCCATACCTGGGTGACTATCCCTTCTGATTAATACCTGTAGGGCATGTCGGTTGAAGCTAGCAGCTAAATCCAGGCGCGCTAGCCATCCAAACGAATTAGTTGCGTAGGGCGGGATGTTTCAGACGTGTGCAAAAGGCCGCAAATAGCCGCCCTGGCTGGGCGGCCATGTACAAAAGAGGGGTCAGGCGGTGGGCAGCATCGATTTGACTTTGTCGCGTAATTGATCGATCGAGAACGGTTTGGCGATCACCTGCATGCCGGCAGGCACGTCGATATTTTCGGCATAACCGCTGGCGAACAGAATGGGCAGTGCGGGGCGTAACTCGCGCACTTTGGTTGCCAATTGCTTGCCGTCCATGTCCGGCAGGCCGACGTCGGTCATCATCAGGTCGATCACCTGAGCGGCGTTTTGCACCACTGCCAGCGCTTCTTCAGCATCGGCAGCCTCCAAGACACTGAATTCCAACTCCTCCAGGACATCGACGATCAGCATGCGCACGATGGCATCGTCTTCGACGACAAGGATGGTGGAGGTGACTGCGGACATAATATGGAATTCCCAAAAAAGGCGAGGTTTACACGCGGCCGTTCTGACAGGCCTCTTCCTTGAGTAAGCGCGCACTCATGACAAGTTCCCGCGGGCCGTAAAAACAATGCGATAGAAAAGACCAGGGAGAATAGCCTGTTCTTTTGTAGGAATCAGTACAAAACCGTTCCAGAAAAATGGTCTTGGATGCCACTTTGGGGCAAACTCCCGGTTTTTCCACACTTGGCCAAGGCATGCCCATGACCCCTGCGTCGTCCGTCGATGAAAAGAGCTTTCGTAACCTCCTGAGCCGAAACGTCGCGCTGCCCCTGGGTGTAGGCGTGCTCAGTGCGGTGTTTTTCGTCTGCCTGATCACCTACCTGTTGACGGTGATCCAGTGGGTCGAACACACCGACCGGGTGATCAATAACCTCAATGAGTCGTCCAAGCTGACGGTGGACCTTGAGACCGGCATGCGCGGTTTCCTGATCACCGGTGACGAGCATTTCCTCGACCCTTACGAGGTGGCCAAGCCGCGCATCATTGCCGATTTGCGTAATTTGCAGGAGCTGGTGGCCGACAACCCACAACAGGTGGATCGCCTCAAACGCCTGGAAGCCCTGCAAGTCGAGTGGAACAAATACGCTCAGTCGATGATTGATATGCAGCGTGAGAGCGGTGACTACCGCAGCGCAGTCAAGGCGGGTCGTGGCAAGCGCCTGACGGACGAGATCCGCAAGGAATACGACGACGCTGTGGCGATGGAACAGCAGTTCCGCATCACCCGCAATGAAGAAGTCACCCGCACTACCGTGGTCAGCGTCACCCTGTACCTGGCATTTGTGCTCGGCTTGAGTGGTTTTCTGGCATACATTGGGCGTAAGAATTTAATTTCATTATCAGAGAGTTACAGCGCAAACCTCGCGTCGCAACAGAAGATTGCACGGCGCCTGGAGCAACAAGCGTGGTTGCGTAACGGCCAGACTGAACTGGCAGAACAAGTGCTCGGCCAGCTCACGCTGAACATGCTGGGCCGCAACATCCTGCAATTCTTTGCCCAGTACATGGGCTCAGCCGTCGCCGCGCTGTACGTGCGTGAAGAGCACGGCGGGCTCAAACGTGTCGCCACTTATGGTTTCTCCCGCGAGCAGGAGCAGAAGGAACAGTCGATCTACAGCGACGAGGGCATCGTTGGGCAAGCAGCCCAGCTGGATCGCCTGATTCGCCTGGACGATGTGCCGGTGGACTACTTCAAGGTCAGCTCCGGCCTGGGCGAAGGTTCGACCCGCAGCGTGTTGGTGATGCCGACCAGTGACGATGACCGCGTCAACGGTGTGATCGAACTGGGCTTCCTGCGTCCTCTGGAAGAACGTGACGTCGAGCTGCTGGAGCTGATCGCCGGGAATATCGGCACCTCCATCGAAGCCGCCCGTTATCGCCAGCGCCTGCAGGAAGTGCTGGCCGAGACTCAGCAGCTCAACGAAGAGCTGCAAGTGCAGCAAGAAGAACTCAAGACCGCCAACGAAGAGCTTGAAGAACAATCGCGCATCCTCAAGGAATCCCAGGCCCACCTGGAAACCCAACAGGCCGAATTGGAGCAGACCAACGAGCAGTTGGCCGAACAGACCGAAACCCTGGCCCAGCAACGCGACGCCATGGACCGCAAGAACGCTGAACTCAGCCAGGCGCAGCTCGTACTGGAAGACCGTGCCGACGAGTTGCAACGTTCCAGCAAGTACAAGTCCGAATTCCTCGCCAACATGTCCCATGAGCTGCGCACACCGCTGAACAGCTCGCTGATCCTGGCCAAATTGCTGGCGGAGAACCCCCAGGAAAACCTCAGCGCCGAACAGGTCAAGTTTGCCGAGTCGATCTATTCCGCCGGCAATGACCTGCTCAACCTGATCAACGACATCCTGGATATCTCCAAGGTCGAGGCCGGCAAGCTGGAAATGCGTCCGGAAAATTCCAGCGTGGCACGTCTGGTCGATGGCCTGCGTGGCATGTTCGAACCGCTGGCGGCGGATCGCAAGCTGGGCTTCCAAGTGGAAGTGCAGGCAGGCGCGCCGGGCATGCTGTTCACCGATCGCCAGCGCCTGGAGCAGATCCTCAAGAACCTGCTGTCCAACGCGGTCAAGTTCACCGAACAGGGCGAAGTCAGCCTGTCGGTGTCCCGTGCACCGGGGGAGGGCATTGCCTTTACCGTGCGCGATTCCGGCATCGGTATTGCGCCGGACCAGCAGGAAAGCATCTTCGAAGCCTTCCGCCAAGCGGATGGCACCACCAACCGTCGCTACGGCGGCACGGGCCTCGGCCTGTCGATTTCGCGTGATTTGGCGACCTTGCTGGGAGGCTACATCAGCGTGACCAGCGAGCCAGGCAAAGGCAGTATTTTCACGCTGGTCCTGCCGGAACAGTATGTCGAGCGCGAAGAAGACGCTGCCCCCATCGAGCAACCGCGCCAAGTCGTGGTGGCGCCTGCGCCGACGCCCGTGAAGGTGTCGCCATTGCCGGTGGCCGACACCCAGCAGATCCCGCGCTTTGCCGACGACCGCGACAAGGCACCCTTCACCACGCGCTGCATCCTGGTAGTGGAAGACGAGCCCAACTTCGCCCGCATCCTCTTCGACCTGGCCCACGAGCTGGGCTACAACTGCCTGGTGGCCCACGGCGCGGACGAAGGCTACAGCCTGGCCGAAGAATACGTCCCCGACGCGATCCTGCTGGACATGCGCCTGCCGGACCATTCCGGGCTGACGGTGCTGCAACGCCTGAAAGAGCACGCCAACACCCGGCATATCCCGGTGCATGTGATTTCCGTGGAAGACCGCGTCGAAGCCGCCATGCACATGGGCGCCATTGGTTATGCGGTCAAACCGACCACCCGCGAAGAACTCAAGGACGTGTTTGCGCGCCTGGAAGCCAAGCTGACTCAGAAGGTCAAGCGTGTGCTGCTGGTGGAAGACGATGACCTGCAGCGCGACAGCATTGCCCGCCTGATCGGCGACGATGACATCGAGATCACCGACGTCGGCTACGCCCAGGCCGCCCTGGACCTGCTGCGCACGAATATCTACGACTGCATGATCATCGACCTCAAGCTGCCGGACATGCTCGGCAACGAGCTGCTCAAGCGCATGGCGACTGAAGATATCTGCTCGTTCCCGCCGGTGATCGTCTACACCGGGCGCAACCTGACCCGCGATGAAGAGGCCGAGCTGCGCAAGTATTCGCGCTCGATCATCATCAAGGGCGCCCGCTCGCCGGAGCGCCTGCTGGATGAAGTCACACTCTTTCTGCACAAAGTCGAATCCCAGCTGTCCCATGACCGCCAGAAGATGCTCAAGACCGCGCGCAGCCGCGACAAGGTCTTCGAGGGGCGTAAAATCCTGCTGGTGGACGACGATGTACGCAACATCTTCGCCCTGACCAGCGCCCTGGAGCACAAAGGCGCCGTGGTGGTGATCGGGCGTAACGGCCGTGAAGCCATCGATAAACTCAATGAAGTCGATGATATCGACCTGGTGTTGATGGACGTGATGATGCCGGAAATGGACGGTTACGAGGCCACTGCCTTGATCCGCCAGGACCCGCGCTGGAAGAAGCTGCCGATCATTGCGGTGACGGCCAAGGCCATGAAGGACGATCAGGAGCGCTGCCTGGCGGCGGGCTCCAATGATTACCTGGCCAAGCCGATCGATCTGGACCGTCTGTTCTCACTGATTCGCGTCTGGTTGCCAAAGATGGAACGCATTTAAGTGGAGCGAAGTTTTTTGGAAAAAAGCAGCGATATTGAGCTGCGCCTGTTGATCGAGGCGATTTACCTCAAGTACAGCTACGACTTCCGGGATTACTCCGGGGCGTCGGTGAAGCGGCGCGTGGCCCATGCCCTGCGCCAATTCGACTGCGCGACCATCTCCGCCTTGCAGGAGCGTGTGCTGCATGACCCGGCGGCGTTCATGCAGCTGTTGCAGTTCCTGACGATTCCAGTGAGCGAGATGTTCCGCGACCCGTCGCACTTCCTGGCGATCCGCCAGGAAGTGGTGCCGCTGCTCAAGACTTATCCGTCGATCAAAATCTGGATCGCCGGCTGCAGCACGGGCGAGGAGGTGTACTCCATGGCGATCCTGCTGCGCGAGGAGGGTTTGCTGGAGCGTACGATCATCTACGCCACCGACATCAACCCGGCGTCGCTGGACAAGGCCAAGCAGGGCATCTTCTCCCTGGAGAACGTACGCGCCTACACCGCCAACTATCAGCAGGCCGGTGGGCAACGTTCATTTGCCGACTACTACACCGCGGCTTACGATTACGCGATCTTCGATAAAACGCTGCGCGAGAATGTCACCTTTGCCGATCACAGCTTGGCAACCGACAGTGTATTCTCAGAGACTCAATTAATTTCGTGCCGTAACGTACTGATTTATTTCAATAAAAAATTGCAAGATCGCGCGTTTGGATTGTTCCATGAGTCGCTGTGTCATCGCGGCTTCCTGGTGCTGGGCAGCAAAGAGACCTTGGATTTCTCCGCGTACGGCAAGCAGTTCGAACCCTTGGTCAAACAGGAACGGATCTACCGCAAACTATGAATCAAGCGGCTGCCAGCCCGGCATCGGTCCGGGGCATAGAAGCGATCGTCATCGGCGCCTCCGCCGGTGGCGTGGAGGCGTTGCTGACGATATTCGCCGAGCTGCCCGCCGATTTTGGCTTGCCGATCATTACCGTCCTGCACCTGCCGGACGAGCGTCGCAGCCAATTAGCCGAAGTGTTCGACCGCCGCGTGGCCATGCCTGTAGTGGAGGCCCGTGACAAGGAAGTGATCAAGCCGGGCACATTGTATTTTGCCGGCCCTGGCTATCACCTGTCGGTGGAACACGACCGCAGCCTGTCCCTGAGCCAGGAAGACCGCGTGCACCATTCGCGGCCGGCGATTGATTTCCTCTTCGAATCCGCCGCCGATGCCTACGGCACGGGCCTGCTGGCCATTCTGTTGACCGGCGCCAACCATGACGGCGCGCGCGGCCTGGCTCACGTCAAGCAACACGGTGGAACCACTGTGGTGCAAGAGCCCACAGAAGCACGCGTTGCCGTCATGCCCCGCGCAGCCTTGGCGCTGCACACACCCGACCACATTCTGACGCTGAGCCACATTGGCTCATTGCTGGCTTCCCTGGAATATTCCCCATGTTAAGTACTGTCCAGGCCAAACTGCTGATCGTCGACGATCTGCCGGAAAACCTGCTGGCCCTTGAAGCGCTGATCAAGCGCGAGGACCGCCAGGTGTTCAAGGCATTGAGCGCCGACGAAGCCTTGTCCCTGTTGCTGGAGCATGAGTTCGCCATGGCGATTCTCGATGTACAGATGCCCGGCATGAATGGTTTCGAGCTGGCCGAATTGATGCGCGGTACCGAAAAGACCAAGAACATCCCGATTGTGTTCGTCAGCGCCGCCGGCCGCGAGCTCAATTACGCCTTCAAGGGCTATGAAAGCGGCGCGGTAGACTTTTTGCACAAGCCGTTGGATATCCATGCGGTGAAAAGCAAGGTCAACGTGTTCGTCGACCTTTTCCGCCAAAGCAAGGCCATGAAACAACAGGTCGAAGCCCTGGAGCGCAGCCGGCGCGAGCAGGAACTGCTGCTGACGCGCCTGCAGGCCACCCAGGCCGAGTTGGAGCAGGCGGTGCGCATGCGGGACGACTTCATGTCGATTGTTGCTCATGAAGTGCGTACGCCCCTCAACGGCCTGATCCTGGAGACCCAACTGCGCAAGATGCACCTGGCCCGTGACAACGCCGCCGCGTTCACCCTGGACAAGATGCACGCCATGGTCGACCGCGATGAGCGTCAGATCCAGAGCCTGATCCGCCTGATCGAAGACATGCTTGATGTATCGCGCATCCGCACCGGCAAACTGTCGATACGTCCGGCGCGCTTCGACCTGACGCAGTTGGTGAGCAACCTGGTGGAAAACTTTGCGCCTCAAGTGGCTGCGGCGGATTCGTCCATGACACTGGCCGCCGACGGCCCGGTCGAAGGCAACTGGGACGAGTTCCGTATCGAGCAAGTGGTGACCAACCTGCTGACCAATGCACTGCGTTACGGGGCCAAAAGTCCGGTAAAAGTGCGTGTGTACAGCGAGCATGGCGAGGCACGGGTGGAAGTGCGCGACCATGGGATCGGCATCAGCGAAGAGAACCAGAAGCGCATTTTTCAACAGTTTGAGCGCGTGTCCGCCAGCCAAGTGGCTGCAGGCCTGGGTCTCGGGCTGTTCATTTCCGAGCAGATCGTTGCGGCCCATGGTGGCACTATCGAAGTCGAGAGCCAGATAGGCGAGGGCGCCTTGTTCCGGGTATGCCTGCCGTTGCAGGCCTCGGCATGAATTCAATCGTCACCTCGACGCAACCTCTGCGTGACCCCATGGTCGTAATTGCAGCAATTGACCGGACTAAGGCTTCCCATGAGTGAAGATGCACAAGATGTCGTTCTGATCGTCGAGGACGACGAATCCATTATGTTTGTGCTGGGTGAATACCTGGCCGGCCTGGGCTATCGGGTGTTGAAGGCGATTGATGGGGAGCAGGCCTTCGAAATCCTCGCGACCAAGCCGCACCTGGACCTGATGGTCACCGATTACCGCCTGCCCGGCGGGATTTCCGGGGTGCAGATCGCCGAGCCGGCGATCAAATTGCGCCCTGAGCTGAAAGTGATCTTCATCAGCGGTTACCCGCAGGAAATCCTCGACTGCAACAGCCCGATCACGCGCAATGCACCGATCCTGGCCAAGCCGTTTGACCTGGATACGCTGCAAGAGCATATCCAGCGGTTGTTGGCTTGAAAGAGGCGGCGTCCTCCCGTTGCGACGCCGCTGTTTTCAAAGGGGTGATGGCTTTAGTTTGTTGACGTTGGCATTGAGCACGCTGGCCGGGGTAAAGGCGAATTGCCAACCTGCATTTCCATTAAATCCGTCGATGAAGTTCTGCAGGCCTTTGTGTTTGCCATTGCCAAGGTTGTAAACCGTCATTGCGCCACTGAGCTGGGGCGGGTTGTCATTCCTCACCATTGCCGCATCCAGGTCCAGGTTGTTCGTATTGAACAGCATCAACTCATTGCTACTGGTTTTCTGGATGTAGACGGTATGACCGAACTGACCATTGGGTGTGGAGTGCTTGAAATTGAGAAACCCAGACTCGGTAATCTCGGCCGGGTTGAATTGATCTTTCAAGTTGCCTGGTTTGACCTCCATGAGCTCAAGGTAGCGGGTTGAATAATTGATGCCGTCACTACCGTTCGTTGTGTCGGTAACGGCATCGAATACTTTGGGAGAGAGCGTCTTTTCAGCCTGCCCGACACGCAGGGACGCTTGATAACAGTTCAGCGCATGATTGTCCGGGTCTGCATGCAGTTTCTCCCAGTTCATCTTCAATTGCTGGTGACTGAGAGGATGCGGCGCGGCGGACGGAATAATTTGCGCCTCATACAGTTTTTTGAACGCCGGACCGAACACGCTGTTTTTCTGCTGCCACTGATCGTCATGATCAAATACCTTGAACTTCAGTGTGTTTGAATCGTTGGCGTGGGTTTTATACTGCACATTCATTTTTTTATCGTGAAATAGCTTTTTAAGGCCTCCTTCCATGTCCGCCGCGCTCGAAAACGTTGCGACACCGTGGTTGGGGTCATAAAAGTAAAAGCTTTTAACATCACCCTCGATTTTGACGCCGGCGGCCATTGCGTGGCCCGGAGAGTCAATCATCACCGACTTTGAAACCGCGGAATCGGCCAATCCCTTTACCATCTCTTGATAGGTCTCCAAGCGAGGGACTTTGCCGGCGTGGAAGGCCGTTTCGCCACCTACCTGGACCTGAAGCTTGCGCAGCGATTCCATGAACCGTCGGGAAGTGGGGTCTGTGGGAAAAGCCGCTGCGGTGTACATGTTCTTGATCAGCAGATGATCCTTGCCCTCGGCCATAGCGCTCGCGAATGTGCGCGCCAGTGCCGCGCATTGTCCTTCGGACAGTTGGGATGTCTGGCTGAAGTAAACCACTTGCGGCATGGGCGTCACGCTGCCGAAGCGCGGTTCTATATTGTCGATGAAACGGGCCACACCACGATGAGCGAACGCGTAGGCGAGATCGTCGTATCTGCGCATCAAGACACCTGCCTGAAGGGCGGTCAGGTTTTGGTTACCGCCCAACTTGATCAGGTCCGCAATTTTTGAGGACTTTGATAGCCCAGGTACACTTGCCAGGGTTCCAGAGCTGTAGCCATTTTCAAATGCGTCCCTCTCGTCACCTTCCCGGTGCTTACGAACAGCCTTTTTCCAAGTGTTCACAACATTGTCATCGAGCTTGCCGACACTCCTCGTTGTCTCCCAGCCTCCGAGCCGGTTCGTTTCCAGTCGTGCACTGGGCACGAAGTCATCCAGCGACTTGCCAAACGCCTGCCCGCTGGCGGTATCGAAAGCGTGCCATTTATCGCCGCTGAGCACGGCGGGCCCTTCAACAACGGTACCTTGCAGCTTGAATGTCCCGATGGCACTGGCGTCGAAGCGTTTGCTGGCCTTGAGCAGGTCATAGCTGTCGATACTGCCGCGTAGCCAACGGTAGGAATAGACGGAGCCGTTTGCTCCGGCCTTGGCTGATCGAACCGCCAGATTACCCAAACCGTCCAGAGGATTGAGCGTACTGATCGCAGCGCGCCCGACAATTTTTGTTCCTCGGGCGATTTTGCTGGCGACAGAGGCACCCAGCTGGAGGGCCTTGGCGCCTTTGGCTGCGGCACCCAACCCAAGCATGAAACCGAAAGCGTCCATGGTCAGGTCGATAATGCCTTCACCGTAGTTACCCTCACTGAAGTTTTTGATCGCGGACCTCAGCGGAATCAAATTCAGCATGAACTCAGTGGCGGTCTTGTAAAAGGGCACTTCAGTATCGAATGTGGTCAGCCCTTGGGCGGCTTTCTTGAGGCCATCGATATTCACCTCTTTCACCATCGCTGCAGCAATGTAGGACGTGCGGTCACTGCTGAAGCTATTGGGTATGCCCGATGCACCTTTGGTTTCATCGGCAATGCCGCTGTCATAGGTGCCTGAGGGCACAACCCCCTGGTACGTCACAGATCCTTCTTGCTGCGAGACATCAAAGTCTCCCAAGTCATCGCGGTGGAGGATCTTGTTCTGCTTGATATCTATTTCGTAGATATTGACCTTACCCTCGCGTTCGGTCCTCACCAGCAGGCTATGGCCCTCAGACACGGTCGTCCTGCTTTTCACGACGTTGCGGCTGAAGGCCTCATGCTCGGTGATGACTTGTTTGGCCAATGTGATCTTGCCAAACTCGAAGTTGCGCCGGTGTTCCAGGCTTTGCGTCGATACAAGCTGTTTGACTTGGGTCGCCACGCTCTTGTTGATGCCGTCGGCGTAAAGGGGGAAGGCGACCCTGAAGTCGTTTTTCAAATGCGGAAGATCGATCAGAACGGGCAGTATTGTGTCGAGATCGACATCGGTTGACGTCGAGATCCACGGGTTTGCGCTGTCGGCCGTGTCCCGCGTAATCCCATCATAAAAACCCGGCGTCCCCTGCGCGCCGTCGTGCATATACAGATCAAGCAACGAGTAGGGGCCGGGGAAATCCAGGTGCTGACGTTTCAACTCGATGCACTTTTTCTCAAAGAGCGTGGGCGCCATATCAGGAAAGGCCTTTGCCAGTTCCTGCAATCCTTTTTGCTTCACATCGGGCATTACCCTCGAATGGGCGGCAGACGCCGCACTCAATTCGCTGATGTGTTGATCAAATGCCTTGCGCACCGCCAGCATGGCCTCATCGGACACAGGAAACTCCATCCCGTTGACGACCGCCCAATCCTTCAGCGCCTGTTGTTGCGCCTGGTACTCGACCTGGCGCTGCTCAAGGCTGATCGGCGCGATGTCGGCGGCGAGCATCACTTGCGCATACGTCATAGCCGCCGTAGCCCCCGGCGCGCTCGCTTCGATGCGTGAAACTGCGGTAGCGAAACTGACCCAGCTATGGGTACCGAACTTCACCGCATCGGGGATCCCCTTGACCAGCAACTCCGGGGCCTGAGAGGACAGCAGCAGGTGTGCCAAAAGCTGAGCTTTTTCGTAGGAAGAGGACCTGCCGGTGTCAAGCAAGTGATCAGTCAGTGTCAGCACAATCTCTGAGGCCGTGTACGCACCATTTCTGGCATCTGTAAGCAAAAACCCCGCGATATTGCGTTTATCGCCTTGCTGCGCGTGCTGTGGATCGGCGCTCATGGCCGCCAGCAACCAATCATTCGCACTGCCGCTGACGGATCTGTTAATAAACCGGGCTTGAATCGCTTGACCCAGCGCACGGCCTTTTGGCGAGTTGATCAGGCGATCGAGCAACCGACGCGGATTGCTCAGCGCCTCAGGCGCGATGACTGCCTTATCCAGCAGGTATTCAAGCACGTTGGCGAATGGCGAAATGTCGATATCGCCAAAGGCCCCCTGACGCAGGTCTGCCATGAGTTCCAGCCGTGTGAGGTTGTCTGCGGGCAGCGGCCAGTCGAGCGCACCCGCGTAGTTGTCATGCTCGGGACGTACGGGGGATGGCGTTATCAACGCCTGTACAACATTTTCCAACTGGGCGTGATCGGTTGGAATATCCCAGCCATTACTGATAAATATCTGTTCGAGACTGGGTATGGTGCCCGCATATTCAGAATCACTGTCGGGATGGACCAATGCATGGTAGTCCGTCAGATAGGTCGAGATCTCAGCCGTGCCCGACTCCAGTCCCGCGAGCAATGTCTTCAATGTTTCAGCGACATTGCGTCGGGTGTGCACGTTACCCAGCAAGGCTTTTTGCTGTGCCAAGGTGTCTTCGTCGCGCTGGGCGCGCAGCTCTGCGAACGCTGGATCGTTGATCACAGGAAAGCCTTTCCCGGCCGCAAAGTCCGCGACACGCTCCTGGGGTGTTGGGAGAGGCGAAACATTGCGTTCTCTGTAGAAATGACCGATCAGTACCATCGGTGCAATGTTGCTGGTCTTGGCCTGAGGCGGCTTGAATGTCGCAAAATACGAACCGGCAGCAATAACGTGTGCGGCCATCATGAGGTGGCGGCTCGCGGCCGCCCACTGCGCATCGTCCTGTCCTACAGTGTGTATGACTTGCCGCGGGTCCAGCAGGCGTTTGAGCCGGAACATGACTTGTCCCTCGCCTGGATTGATTTCCACTGAGTCCGGGTCAATGCCGCGATCATTCATCCATTGCGTGATATCGGGCGCCTGGAACGCACGTTTCAACTGCGCCCACCATTGACCGAACGTCGAGTTGGCTGGAATGGGCGACACCTGACCGTCTATAGCATGATCATCCAAGGACTTGGCCAGCGTTATTCCGTAGTGTTTTGACAGCTCCAGATCGCCTTGGCTGCGGGTGTTTCCTTGAGGCGGGGGAGACTCTATGGGTTGGCTACTGGCAGCAAGGGGCGCTTGCGTGAGGGGGCGCTGCTGAAATTGGGTCAATGGCAGGTGGAGGGGCGCTGTATGGATTGGGCCGGCAACGGTCATAGGTTCGCTCGTCGGGATGTATGAATACCAGAGTGTTTGTATTCATAACCACAACAACGATTCCAATCCTAATGTGTGTAGCTGTTGCCAGACATATCACGCTTTATTGCTGGATCATTTCCCGAACTTTCGCCGTCAACAAATCGAACGTGAACGGCTTGGTGATCAGTTGCATGCCCGGATCCAGAAACCCACCCCGCACCGCCGCATGCTCGGCGTACCCGGTGATGAACAACACCTTGAGCTCTGGCCGGATCTGCCGGCCGATTTCCGCCAGTTGGCGGCCGTTCATGCCCGGCAGGCCAACATCGCTGATCATCAGGTCGATGCGATGGTCCGACTCGATGATCGGCACGGCTGTATCAGCATCACCCGCTTCGATAAACCCATAGCCCAACTCCTTAAGCACTGAGCCGACCAATACACGCACCGCAGGGTCGTCCTCGACGATCAGTACCGTTTCTCCGGCATTGGCGAAGGGCAGCAGCGCTGCATCGGCCGCCACATCGGCCACGACTTCCCCAATGAATCGAGGCAGAAACAGGCTGACTGTCGTGCCTTTGCCGACTTCACTGTGAATGGTGACATGACCATGTGACTGGCGGGCGAACCCGTAGATCATCGACAACCCCAGGCCCGTGCCCTGGCCGATCGGCTTGGTGGTGAAGAACGGATCGAACACGCGCCCCATCACACTTTCCGGAATGCCGCAGCCGGTGTCGCTGACGCTCAGTTCAACGTAGTCACCGGGTTTCAAGGTGCCGTAGGCGGCGGTGAAGACGCTGTCGAGGTGGCGGTTAGTGGTCTCCACGGTCAGGCTGCCGCCGTTGGGCATGGCGTCCCGCGCATTGATGACCAGGTTGAGCAGGGCGCTTTCCAGTTGATTGGGGTCGGCCTCGGCGGTCCAGAGTTGGCCGGTGAGACGCATATCCAGGGCGATGCTCTCGTTGATGCTGCGTTGCAGCAATTCGCCCATCGAGGTCACCAGTTGGTTGATCTCCACGGGTTTGGAATCAAGGGACTGGCGACGGGAAAACGCCAGCAAACGGTGAGTCAGGCCCGCAGCACGGTTGGCCGAGGTCACGCCCAGGTCGATCAGGCTGTCGAGGTCGTCCAGTTTGCCACGGGACACACGCCTTCGCAGCAGCTCCAGGCTGCCGATGATGCCGGTGAGCATATTGTTGAAGTCATGGGCGATGCCGCCGGTCAACTGGCCGACCGCTTCCATCTTCTGGGACTGGCGCAGGGCATCTTCGTTGTGGCGCAGTTGCGCCGTGCGTTCTTCGACCTGTTGTTCCAGGGTTTCCAGGGTGAGTTGCAGGCGCAGTTCGCTTTCACTCAGGTCGATCAGCCGGTCGCGGGCTTCGTATTGCCGACGACGCCCGCGCAGGGCGGTGCTGACCAGGCTGATCAGCGTCACCGGATGGAACGGACGCTCCAGGAACGTCACGTTGCCCAGCAAGGCGCTGAACTGGGATGAACCGTTCTGTTCGCTGCCGCCGTGGTGGGTCATCAAGACAATAGGCAAATCCGACCAGGCCGGTTGTTGATGCAGATGCTCCAGCAACGGATCCAGGTCAAAACCGCGCAGGGCTTCGGCAGCAATGATCAGCAGGCCGCAACCTTCCTCCAGCGCCTCACACAGCATGACCAGGTCGCTGGCGACGATGCCGTTGTAGCCGGCTTCATTGAGCATCATCAACGCCAGCGAGCCGTCACGGCCCATGGGCGCAAGGATGATTGCACGCTCGGAGATGGGGGTAAGTGCCAACACTAGCCCAAATCCTTGAGCAGGGGAGAACCGGCGCCCATGTAGGTGGGAATACCGCGCAGCACACCTTGGAAGTTATTCAAGGGCTCGCCGACCGTCATGCCCCGGCTGCCGATGCGGTATTCACGGATTGTCGACTCATGGGAGCCAGTACGCTTTTTGATTATCGAGATGGCGCGGCGCACTTCACCGATCGCTTCAAAGTAACGCAGCAGGATCACGGTATCGGCCAGGTAGGTGATGTCTACCGGCGCCTGCATATCGCCCACCAAGCCATGCTGGGCGACGGTCATGAAGGTGGCGGCACCACGGCGGTTGAGGTACAGCAGCAGTTCGTGCATGTGCAGGATCAGCGCATTCTCTTCCGGCATTGCAGCCTGATAGCCGTTGATACTGTCGATGACCACGGTCTTGATGCCCCCATCATCGACGCAACGCCGGACACGGTGGGAGAACTCGCCGGGCGACAGTTCAGCGGCGTCCACTTGCTCGATCAGCAGGTTGCCGGTGGCTTGCAAGGCCGCCAGGTCGATGCCCATGTTCTTCATGCGCTCGAACAGCAGGCCCAGCTCTTCATCGAAAATAAACAGCGCGGCCTTTTCGCCACGGGCCACGGCGGCGGCGGCGAAAATCATTGAGATCAGTGATTTGCCCGTACCGGCAGGTCCCAGGATCAGGCTGCTAGAGCCGGTCTCGATGCCACCGCCCAACAACGAATCCAGCTCGCGGATGCCACTGGTGAGGGTCTCGCGGTTGTAGCCACCACGATGCTCGGCCGCGACCAGGCGCGGGAACACATGCACGCCGCCTTGCATGATGGTGAAGTCATGGAAGCCGCCACGGTATTTTTGGCCGCGGTACTTCACCACCCGTACCCGGCGACGTTCGGCGCCGTAGTTGGGGGTCAGCTCCTCCAGGCGAATCACGCCGTGGGCGACGCTGTGCACGGTCTTGTCGAGGGACTCGGTGGTCAGGTCATCCAGCAGCAGTACGGTGGCGTCATAACGCACAAAGTAATGTTTGATCGCCAGGATCTGCCGCCGATAACGCAAAGAGCTCTGCGCCAGCAGGCGGATTTCGGAGAGGCTGTCGACGACCACACGGGTCGGCTTGACCCGCTCAACCACCTCGAAGATCTGCCGCGTGGCTTCGCCCAATTCCAGGTCAGAGGAATACAGCAGGCTTTGCTGATGTTCCGCGTTGAGCAGGCTTTCCGGAGGGGTCAGTTCGAAGATATGGATATTCTCGTCCAGGTCCCAGCCGTGGGACTTGGCACCTTGACGCAGTTCACGTTCGGTCTCGGACAAGGTGATGTACAACGAAGTCTCACCGTTTTTCGCACCCGCCTGCAGAAAATGCAGGGCGACGGTGGTTTTACCGGTGCCTGGTTCACCTTCCAGCAGGAACAGGTGGCTGCGCGATAGCCCCCCGGAAAGAATGTCATCCAGACCTTCGATGCCGGTGGCGGCCTTTTCACTGAACAGCTCATTGGATGTAGACAAGGAGTGCCCTCAGGTCACGTTCAAATAGAGGGGCGCACCTGTGTTGGCGCGCCATATTTACTTGACCGTAGTGGCCTTTAGCGGTTCAACGTTTCGTAAAATTTGTACAACGGTGGCTTGGGTTTACAAGTTTTTAGCCTGAACCTACAGACCTTGTTGCAACGCCGGATCATCCGGATTCTGTTGCTCAAGCTGCGCGAGCAGAACCTGGACGTTCTGCAACTGACCGCTTTCCTTCCAGTAATTGATCAGCAGCACGCGGGCCTTGCGATTGGCGGGGTGACGCTGAATGATTTCCTCCAGTTGGCGCTGGGCGGCTTCCAGCTCTTGCTGGGCATGCAGCGTGGTGGCGAGGTCGTAGCGGTAATCCTGATTGTCCGGTTCCAGCTCCACCGCCTTGGACAGGCCGAGCAGCGCGTACGGCCGCTCGCCGTGATGCAACAGCCACATGCCCAAGGCATGCTGCAGATAGGCTGACTCAGGGTGCGCGGCCAATTGGCGCGCCAGCAGCTGGCGGGACTCTTCCGTCTTGCCCTGTTTATCCAGCAATTCAATCTGCGCCACCACCGCTTGCAGATTGTCCGGTTGCAGGCGCATGGCTTGTTCCAGGGCATTTTGCGCCTCCGGCAACAGGGCGCTGTGGATGTACAGGCGCGCCAGTTGAATCCAGCCTTCGGCCGATTCGGGCTGGGCCTTGAGTTTCTTCACGAACTCATCGAGGACCTGCTGCAAGGGCCCGAAGTACAAGCCCAACGTATCGGGCGACAGGCCAAGCAGGGCATTGGCGGCGGCAAACCGCACGTCCTGCTCGGGGTCGTCCAGTACCGGCCCGAGCAACAGCGTGCGTTGACCGGTGGGCACCAGGCCGACAATGCTGTGGATGGCGGCTTCGCGCACCAGGGACGACTCGCTGGCCAGGTCTTTGTCTGCCAGCTTCAGCGCTTGGGGGCTGGGGTAGTTGGGTAATTCAGCATGCAACGCAGCGCGACGTCCGGGCGACAGGTCCGGCCGGCCCAGTTGCTGGTACAGCACACGCGCGGCACCCGGTTCGCCGTTACGCGCCTGTTTCAGGGCCTTGGAGTAACCATGGGCGATGGCGGGCGCTACAGCCACCGGGGTGGAGCGAGAGAAATACCAAGTGATCAGCACAATCAACAGCAGGGCGCACAGGCCGACGATGGAGTAACGGCGTGACTTTGACATGCAGGCGTCCGAAAGCGTGGGCAGCAAAGCCGTCAGCTTCGGTCAGACCACGGCAGGTGTCAAACCCGCATCAGGTCAGCACGTATTCCACCGGCTCCAGGGGCGGCGGCAGGTCGGTTTCGTCGAGGGCTGCCAACACTTCGCGCTCCAAGGTTCGCAGGAGGGCATTGCAGGGCAGGTCGTTTTCGTCAAAGCCGAACGGGTCTTCCAGATCATCACCGATTTCATCGAGGCCGAAAAACGTGTAGCTGACAATGGCGGTAAACACCGGCGTCAGCCAGCCCAGCGGCTCGGCCATGGCAAACGGCAGCAGGATACAGAACAGGTAAATGGTGCGATGCAGCAACAAGGTATAGGGGAAGGGCAGCGGCGTGCTCTTGATCCGCTCGCAGGACGCCTGCACCTGGCTGAGGCTGACCAGGCGCGTCTCCAGTTGGGTGTAGCGCCATTCGCTGATCACGCCTTGTTCGGCTAATACGGAAAACCGCGCGCCGACCTGTTGCAGCACGTTATCGGGCAAGTTGGGGTGGCTGGCCTGGACCTGACTCCACGGCTTGATGGCCAGGGCTTCATCTTCATGACGCAGCCGGGCGACCAGACCATGGGCAAACCCACACAGGCTGCGCAGCAAACCCGCACGCTCGGCCGGATCGCGCAGCACCTGGGTTTCTCGAATCAACGAGCGCACGTCGATGATCATCTGCCCCAGTTGCTTGCGGCCCTCCCACCAGCGGTCATAGCAGGCGTTGTTGCGAAAACTCATGAAGATCGACAACGACAGGCCGAGCAAGGTGAACGGCGTGGCATTGACCTTGGAAAAGTACGCCGGGTGCAGGGTTTCCACCAGCACGATCACCGAGGCCAAGAGGGTGACCAGCAAACTGCGCAGGGCGATGCGCTTGGCAATCGAGCCCTTGAGGGAAAACAGGATGCCCAGGAGGTTGGGTTTGGGTCGGACTATCATTCAGGGGCGGGCTTCTTGGGTGGCGCAGCCCATCAGAGTAGAAGCCTGCAGTGTGCCCGTCCAATCGCTTGGGCTGACCGGCTGATCGGCGCGGTCGATGACTGGCCAAACCAGTCAGGCAGGTTGAGGGCTTTGACCATTGCCGCAGTGGCGCTCTGGGGCGACTATTTCGACGATTCGGACTGTTAAAGAGAATAACAATGCAGATTGAAAACAAGATCTTCCTGATCAGCGGCGGCGCCTCTGGCCTGGGTGCGGCCACCGCTGAAATGCTTGTAGCGGCAGGCGCCAAGGTCATGCTGGTAGACCTCAACGCCGAGGCCGTGGCCGCAAAGGCCCAGCAGCTGGGCGAGAATGCCCGCAGCGCCGTGGCGGACATCAGCCAGGAAGCGGCCGCCGAAGCCGCCGTGCAGGCCACCGTTGCTGCGTTTGGCGGGCTGCATGGGCTGGTGAACTGCGCCGGGGTGGTCCGTGGCGAAAAAATCCTCGGTAAGAACGGCCCCCACGGCCTGGCCAGCTTTGCCCAGGTGATCAACGTCAACCTGATCGGCAGCTTCAACCTGCTGCGCCTGGCGGCCGCCGCCATTGCCGACACCGAGGCGAATCCCGACGGCGAGCGCGGTGTGATCATCAATACCGCCTCCGTTGCCGCGTTTGACGGTCAGATTGGCCAGGCCGCGTATTCCGCGTCCAAGGGCGCCATCGCCAGCCTCACCCTGCCGGCCGCACGCGAACTGGCGCGGTTTGGCATTCGCGTCATGACCATCGCGCCGGGCATTTTCGAGACGCCGATGATGGCTGGTATGACCCCGGAAGTCCGCGATTCCCTGGCGGCTGGCGTGCCATTCCCGCCACGCCTGGGCAAACCCGCCGAATACGCCGCGCTGGTGCGGCACATCATTGAAAACAGCATGCTCAATGGCGAGGTGATCCGTCTCGACGGTGCCTTGCGTATGGCAGCCAAATAAGGAGGATTTTCCATGACCGATCCCATCGTTATTGTCAGCGCCGTGCGCACGCCCATGGGTGGCTTCCAGGGCGACCTCAAGGGCCTGACTGCGCCGCAGTTGGGTTCTGCCGCGATCCGCGCCGCCGTCGAACGTGCCGGTATTGCTCCCGATGCCGTAGATGAAGTGCTGTTTGGCTGCGTACTACCTGCCGGCCTCGGCCAGGCGCCAGCACGCCAGGCAGCGTTAGGCGCAGGGTTGGATAAAGCCACGCGCTGCACCACCCTCAACAAAATGTGCGGCTCAGGCATGGAAGCCGCGATCCTGGCCCATGATTCGCTGCTGGCTGGCAGCGTCGACGTGGTGATAGCCGGTGGCATGGAAAGCATGTCCAACGCGCCGTACCTGCTCGACCGCGCGCGCAGTGGCTACCGCATGGGCCACGGCAAGGTGCTGGACCACATGTTCCTCGACGGCTTGGAAGATGCCTACGACAAAGGCCGCCTGATGGGCACCTTTGCCGAGGACTGCGCCCTGCACAACGGTTTTACCCGCGAGGCCCAGGACGCGTTCGCCATCGCGTCCCTGACCCGCGCGCAGGAAGCGATCTCCCACGGCCATTTTGCCGCCGAGATCGTTCCGGTACAGGTCACCGTGGGCAAAGAACAGAAAACCATCCTGCATGATGAGCAACCGCCCAAGGCCAAGCTGGACAAGATCGGCAGCCTGAAACCCGCGTTCCGCGAAGGCGGCACGGTGACGGCGGCCAACGCCAGCTCGATTTCCGATGGCGCGGCAGCCTTGCTGCTGATGCGCCAGTCCGAGGCTGAAAAACGGGGTCTCAAGCCTTTGGCCGTGATTCATGGGCATGCGGCGTTTGCCGATGAACCAGGGTTGTTCCCGGTGGCGCCGGTGGGCGCTATCCGCAAGCTGATGACCAAAACCGGCTGGAACCTGGAAGAAGTGGATCTGTTCGAGATCAACGAAGCCTTCGCCGTGGTCAGCCTGGTGACCATGAGCAAGCTGGAAATCCCCCACGCCAAGGTCAATATCCACGGCGGCGCCTGTGCCTTGGGCCATCCGATCGGTGCGTCCGGTGCGCGGATCCTGGTGACGCTGCTGTCGGCCCTGCGCCAGAACGGCCTCAAGCGTGGCGTCGCCGCCATCTGTATCGGCGGTGGTGAAGCCACGGCCATGGCCGTTGAATGCCTGTACTAAGGACTGACCATGCTGCCCAATGACGAACAACTGCAAATCAGCGACGCCGCCCGGCAATTTGTCCAGGAACGCCTGAAACCCTTTGCCGCCGAATGGGACCGCGAGCATCGCTTTCCCAAGGAAGCCATCGGTGAAATGGCCGAGCTGGGCTTCTTCGGTATGCTGGTGCCGGAACAGTGGGGCGGTTGCGACACCGGCTACCTGGCCTACGCCATGGCCCTGGAAGAAATCGCCGCCGGTGACGGCGCCTGCTCCACCATCATGAGCGTGCACAACTCGGTAGGCTGCGTGCCGATCCTCAAGTTTGGCAACGACCAGCAGAAAGAACAGTTCCTCAAACCCCTGGCCAGCGGCGCCATGCTCGGCGCCTTCGCGCTGACCGAACCCCAGGCGGGTTCCGATGCCAGCAGTTTGAAAACCCGCGCGCGCCTGGAAGGTGATCATTACGTACTCAATGGCTGCAAGCAGTTCATCACCTCCGGGCAGAACGCCGGGGTGGTGATTGTATTTGCGGTGACCGACCCTGCGGCGGGCAAGCGTGGGATCAGCGCGTTTATCGTACCCACCGACTCACCGGGCTACAGCGTGGCGCGGGTCGAAGACAAGCTCGGCCAGCATGCGTCCGATACGTGCCAGATTCTGTTTGAGGATGTGAAGGTACCGGTCGCCAACCGTCTCGGGGAGGAGGGCGAAGGCTACAAGATTGCCCTGGCCAACCTTGAGGGCGGCCGCGTGGGTATTGCGTCACAAGCGGTGGGCATGGCCCGCGCCGCCTTTGAAGCGGCCCGCGACTATGCCCGCGAGCGTGAAAGCTTCGGCAAACCGATCATTGAACACCAGGCCGTGGCCTTCCGCCTGGCGGACATGGCCACGCAAATCGCGGTCGCCCGGCAGATGGTGCATTACGCCGCCGCGCTGCGGGACAGCGGCAAGCCAGCGCTGGTGGAAGCCTCGATGGCCAAGCTGTTCGCCTCGGAAATGGCCGAGAAAGTCTGTTCGGCCGCCTTGCAAACCCTGGGCGGTTACGGTTACCTGAGCGACTTCCCCCTGGAGCGGATCTACCGCGACGTGCGGGTCTGCCAGATTTACGAAGGCACCAGCGATATCCAGCGCATGGTCATCTCACGCAATCTCTAAGGAGCCGATACATGAGTTACGAAACCATTTTGCTCGACGTCCAAGGCCGCGTCGGGCTGATTACCCTCAATCGCCCACAAGCCTTGAACGCCCTGAATGCGCAACTGGTCAGTGAATTGAACCAGGCGCTGGATGGTCTGGAAGCCAACCCGGAAATCGGCTGTATCGTGCTGACGGGTTCCAAGAAAGCCTTCGCCGCCGGTGCCGACATCAAGGAAATGGCCGAGCTGACCTACCCGCAGATCTACCTTGACGACCTGTTCAGCGACAGCGACCGCGTGGCCAACCGCCGCAAGCCGATCATTGCCGCCGTCAACGGCTTTGCCCTGGGTGGTGGCTGCGAACTGGCATTGATGTGCGATTTCATCCTGGCCGGCGATGGCGCCAAGTTCGGCCAGCCGGAAATCAACCTCGGCGTACTGCCGGGCATGGGCGGCACCCAGCGCCTGACGCGCGCCGTGGGCAAGGCCAAGGCCATGGAAATGTGCCTGACCGGGCGTTTTATCGACGCCGTAGAAGCGGAGCGTTGCGGGATTGTCGCGCGGATCGTGCCCGCCGATGAACTGCTGGAAGAAGCACTGAAAGTCGCCACCCTGATCGCCGGCAAGTCGGTGCCGATCAGCATGATGGTCAAGGAAAGCGTGAACCGTGCGTTTGAAGTGAGCCTGTCGGAAGGCGTACGTTTTGAGCGCCGGGTGTTCCATGCGGCGTTTGCGACGCAGGATCAGAAGGAAGGCATGGCAGCGTTTGTGGCCAAGCGTGCGCCGGAGTTCAAGGACAAGTAAGCGCATGTGGGAGCTGGCAAGCCAGCTCCCACCGTTGTTGTGTAGCGTGTCAGGTTACAGCTGGTAATTTTTCAGTTCGCGAGCAATCACCATCCGCTGAATCTCGCTGGTCCCCTCGTAAATCTGCGTGATCCGCGCATCCCGGTAGTAACGCTCCACCGGATAATCCTCCAGATAGCCGTACCCGCCATGAATCTGCATCGCTGACGAGCAGACTTTCTCGGCCATTTCCGAGGCAAACAGCTTGGCCTGGGAAGCTTCCGACAAACACGGTTTGCCGGCACTGCGCAGTCGCGCGGCATGCAGGATCAACAAGCGTGCGGCATTCAGTTGGGTCTGCATGTCGGCCAGCAGGTTGGCCACACTCTGGTGTTCGATGATCGCCTTGTTGAACTGCACGCGATCACGCGCATACGCCAATGCTGCCTCAAACGCGGCACGGGCGATGCCCAGCGCCTGGGCGGCAATGCCGATGCGTCCACCTTCCAGGTTGGAGAGGGCAATCGCCAGGCCTTTTCCGCGCTCACCCAACAGGTTGGTCTCGGGCACTGTGCATTGGTTGAGGGTGACGGCGCAGGTGTCGGACGCGCGGATGCCCATCTTGTGTTCGGTGCGGTCCACCACGAAGCCCGCTGTTGCGGTGGGCACCAGGAACGCCGAGATGCCTTTTTTGCCCAGTTCCGGGTCGGTCACGGCAAACACGATCGCCAGTTTGGCGCGCTTGCCGTTGCTGACGAATTGCTTGGCGCCGGTGATCACCCACTGGCCATCGCGCAGCTCGGCGCGGGTGCGCAGGTTGTGGGCTTCGGAACCCGCTTGGGGTTCGGTGAGGCAGAAGCAGCCAATCGCCTGGCCGCTGGCGAGGTCCGCCAACCATGTCTGCTTTTGCGCTTCTGTGCCGTAGTTGAGGATCGGACCACAACCCACTGAATTATGGATACTCATCAGCGCGCCCGTGGCGCCGTCGCCGGCAGAAATCTCCTCCACGGCGAGGGCGTAGGCGACGTAATCGACATAGGTGCCGCCCCATTCTTCCGGCACCACCATGCCCAGCAGGCCCAGTTCGCCCATCTTGGCGACCAGGGCATCGTCGATCCAGCCCGCTTTTTCCCACGCTTGGGCGTAGGGCGCGATTTCGCCACGGGCAAAGTCGCGCGCCATGTAGCGGATCATCACTTGTTCTTCAGTGTATTCAATGTCTTGCATGGCTTAGTTCGCAACCTTCTCGAAGTGATGAAAGAAGCTTTCTACATGGCTGAGAGCCAGTCCATGCAGGGTGGGTGGGTTCCAGCGCGGGGCTTTGTCCTTGTCGATGATCAGGGCGCGCACGCCTTCGATCAGGTCGCCACGTTCGAACCATTGGCGGTCCAAGTGCAATTCCAGGGCAAAACATTGCTCAAGGGGCAGGCGCCGGCCGCGACGCAGCATCTCCAGGGTCACAGCCATGGCCAGGGGCGAACGGGTCAGCATCAGGTTGGCGGTGTTCAGTGCCCATTCATGGCTGTCGCCGACGGTGACTTGCTGCAGCTGCTCGACGATGCTCGGCACATCCGGCAGTGCGAAGAAATGGTCGATGGCCGTGCGCCAGGCGGCCAGCGGTGCGTCGGGGAGTTGCTGCACGGCCAGCTTGGCGAGCACGCCTTGCAGGTCCTTGAGTGGCGAGTCGTGCCACTGAAGGCGGTCAAGCTTCTGGTCCAGATCGGCCAGCTTGTTGCTTTCCAGATACCAATCCGCCAAACCGCAGTAGAGCGCGTCGGCTGCGCGGATCTGCACCCCGGTGACGCCCAGGTAAATCCCCAGCTCACCCGGAATGCGCGGCAGGAAGTAGCTGCCGCCCACATCAGGGAAGTAACCGATGGCCACTTCCGGCATCGCCAGGCGGCTGCGCTCGGTGACCACGCGCAAGTCAGCGCCTTGCACCAGGCCCATGCCGCCGCCCAGGACAAATCCATCCATGAGTGCCAGTACCGGTTTGCGGTAATGGTGGATGGCCAGGTCCAGTGCGTATTCCTCGACGAAAAAGTCCTGATGCAGCGTATCGCCGTTCTTGAAGCTGTCGTACAGCGAACGGATATCGCCTCCAGCACAGAAGGCCTTTTCGCCGGCGCCGCGCAGGACCACGGCGTACACCTGCGGGTCATCGGCCCAGGCCTGCAGTTGGGACGCCAGGCTGCGCACCATGTTCAGGGTAATGGCGTTCAAGCCAGCGGGGCGATTGAGGGTGAGGTGGCCGATATGGTTACGGACCTCGGCGAGGACTTCGTCCTGAAGTGTTTCTGCGTGGCTTGCCTCGGATGAAACCTGAGCAGTCATCGATAACTCCCTGCTTTTATTGTTCTTTATCAAGATGTTCGCGGACGAACCTTCTCGTGATCGTACCAGTGCAAATTTGCCCAGTACAACCGTGAATCCTGCAGGTCGTTTTTGCATTTATGCAGCGAGGGGACGATGGGCTCAAGGCACCCGGCTGGCCAGGACTTCACCAATGCTGCGGCGTCGCGCGTGGGTTTCTGCGGCGTGGATCAATTGTTCCAGCTCCGTGGGCTCCACATCGTAGAACTGCTCCATGTCGGCCAGCGCCAGCTTCAAATCGGCGGCAGTAATGGCGGGGTTTTGAGCGGCATCAGGGTTATTCAAGGGAAGCGTTGGAGCTTCAGCGGCGCCTTTGGGATACCGCGTGCGAGTGGCGTTGTTGTAAGCCAGCGCACAGGCCAGCAGCGCGCCAGCACCGAGCAAGACCGCGCCCAACTCATACCAACCGAGGGCGGCGGAGGCGGGGTCGGCCAACACCAGCGTCATGGCCAAGCCGCCGGCCGGCGGATGCAAGCAGCGAAGCCAGCACATCAGCACCACGGTCATGCCCGCCGCCAGGCACGCGCCTCCCAATGAAGGGCCCAGGACGCGAGCCACCAGCAGCGCCACGACACCGGCACACAGGTAGCTGCCGATAATTGACCAGGGTTGCGCCAGGGCGCCGGACGAAACAGCGAACAACAACACCGCCGAAGCCCCAAGCGGGCCGAGCAGGTGCAGCGCCACCTCCATCCCAAACACTTGTGAGCACAGCCAGACACTGAACAGCGTGCCCAGGGCCATGCCGATGGCGGCACGGCTCCATTCCGTGGGGCGGGTGTTGATAGCAGCGGGGAACCAGCGAGCGAGCATTGAAGGGGGATCCATAAACAGCGGGCAAAAAAAAGGCTTGTCTGGTTGCCCGGAAAAGCCCTTTGAAAGTTCCAACATTTGGGGGAAGGAACGCATGCAGTGTGCCGCCCCGGTGAACAGGGCGCCAATGCATATTAATGAAGGTTGAGTGCAAAAAAAATGAAGTTGAGCCTCAGGGTTGTGGGCTTTTTTCCAAATGCAGCAGCACATAAGGGTTACGATCAAATTCGCCGGCCAAGGTCGGCGTGATGGAACGCAAGCGTGGGTCCGTCAAGCCTTCATAGTCTGCCTCGCTCATCACCAGCCACGCGGGCCCCTGGAGGGGCTTGAGGTCGGCCGCCTGCTGAGTGAACAACGGCACCTGGTCGCAATTGAGGTTGACCATGTACTTGATGGCCTTGGCGTCTTTGCCCAGGCCGTGCAACACCACCGGTGCCTTTTGCTGCATCACCTGTTCATGCACTTGCAAAGTAAAGGTGCGGGTGTCGTAGACGCTGCGCTCCAGCGGTTCGACCACCATGATGTAGGTGGCCCATACGGCCAGTACCGCGGCAAACGCCGGTCCGACCGTACGCAGTTGTGTCTTGAGCAGCGCCAGCAGTGCCACGACTTGCAGCCCACCCAGCACACCAAATACCCAGCCCAGATGGCTCAACTGTTCCGGATAACGCGGCCGTGCGAACAGCAACCCTGCGATCAACAGTGTCGGCAACAACGTCCAGATACCCAGCATCAATCCGCGCAACCCGGCAAACAACCGCCCGTGTGCAACCTGGAACGGATACGCCGCAATCATCGCCGCCATGGGCAGCATCGGCAGCACATAGCGCGCCTTCTTCGCCTGGGGAATCGACAAGCCCAGCATCACCAGCAACCCGGCGGCCGCGCAGTACCACACCAACTGCAACGCTGGCCCAGGCGCCCGCCGTCCGCTGATCAGCATGGCCAACAGCACCAGCACAGCCATCGGATACGCCAGGGCATAGTTGCCCAGGGAGCTGGTGAAGTAATACAGCACACCGCTGGAACCTTCGCTGCCGTCCATGCGCCCGAGGAACTGCATGCGAATTACGTCCTGCATGAACGGCTCGCCGCCACTCAGCTTGGCCATCAGCAATAGCAAGCCGACACAGGCCACCAACAACGCCAGTGCAAGCAAGCCGAAGCTGAACAGTTGCCGCCATTGGCGGTTGATCAGGTAATAGCTGCACAACACGCCCGTGGGAATGACCAAGCCGATCGGCCCGCGCACGGCAAAGCCGATAATCAGCAGCAGATACAGCCAATGCAGGCGTTTACCGGCCCCAAAGTGATCGTGGGCATACCCCAGGTAGAACACCGCCAAGGCGATGGCGGCCAACATCTGGTCGAGGGACACCGCGCGGGTTTCGCTGATGAAGGTGCTGCTCAGCAACAGGATCGCAATGCTCAGCAGGCCCCAGCGCTGGGAGTAGGGCGCCGTCAGGCGATACACCAGCATGACGATCACCGCCGAGGCCATCGCCGTGGGCAACCAGGCCGTGAGGCTGGTGACTTGGCCGAACGGCAAGGACAACAACCACGTCAGCAGCGTCGACGTGGCCAGGTAATCCGCATAAGGCTGGCCGTAGGTGGTCGGGAAGAATCCCGGCCCATGGCGCAGCATCTCCTGGGCGAACAGCACGAAGCGGGAATCGAAGCCGATAATCGCCTGGTGCCAGCTGCCGGCGATGAACAGCAACAACGCCAGCAATCCCAAACCGAGGGATTGGCGGCGGATCGTTGGGGTTAACAGGGGCGGTCGATCTTTGTTCACGTCTCAGGCTTCCACGACCTGCGGCAACCACTGCTGCTGCGGAATCGGCAACTGGCAGGAGTCGCCACGGCCGATCGGGTAGTACTGGAAGCCTTTGCGCGCCAGGCGCTCGCCGTCGTAGAGGTTGCGGCCGTCGAAGATCACCGGGGTTTTCAGGCGCTGGTGGATCAGGTCGAAGTCCGGCGCCTTGAACTGCTGCCATTCGGTGCAGACGATCAGCGCATCGGCGCCGCCCAGGGTGGATTCCGGGGTGCCCATCAGCATCAGCCGTGGATCATCGCCGTAGATGCGCTGGGTTTCCTGCATGGCTTCGGGGTCGAACGCGCGCACGTTGGCGCCGGCCGCCCACAAGGCTTCCATCAGTACGCGGCTCGGCGCATCGCGCATGTCGTCGGTGTTCGGCTTGAACGCCAGGCCCCACAGGGCAAAGGTCTTGCCGCGCAGGTCGCCCTTGAAGAATGCGTTGATACGTTCGAACAACTTGCTCTTCTGACGCTGGTTGATGGCTTCTACTGCTTCCAATAGGTCGCTGGAGCAGTTGGCTTGCTTGGCGCTGTGGATCAGGGCGCGCATGTCCTTGGGGAAGCACGAACCACCGTAGCCGCAGCCGGGGTAGATGAAGTGGTAGCCGATACGCGAATCGGCACCGATCCCCAGGCGTACGGCTTCGATGTCCGCGCCCAGGTGTTCGGCCAGCTCGGCGATCTGGTTGATGAAGCTGATCTTGGTCGCCAGCATGCAGTTGGCGGCGTATTTGGTCAGCTCGGCGCTGCGCAGGTCCATGAAGATGATGCGGTCGTGGTTGCGGTTGAACGGGGCGTACAGGTCGCGCATCACCTCGCGCACTTCTTCGCGCTCGCAGCCGATGATGATGCGGTCCGGGCGGCGGCAGTCGGCCACGGCCGAGCCTTCCTTGAGGAATTCCGGGTTGGAGACGATATCGAACTCCAGGTGACGACCCGCCAGGTGCAGGGCTTTTTCGATATGCGCGCGCAGGGTGTCGCCGGTACCGACAGGCACGGTGGATTTTTCCACCAGGATCACCGGCTCCTTGCGATGACGAGCGACCGCATCGCCCACCGACAGCACGTACTTCAGGTCAGCCGAGCCGTCTTCGTCCGACGGCGTGCCCACGGCGATAAACAGCACTTCGCCGTGTTCGACCGCGAGCTTCTCGTCATAAGTAAAGTGCAGTCGCCCGCTTTCCAGGTTTTCCTTGACCATCGCCGCCAGCCCCGGCTCGAAGATCGTCACATGGCCTTTCTGCAAAGATTCGACCTTGTTTTTGTCAACGTCCATGCAGATGACATCGTGACCGACTTCGGCCAATACGGTGGCCTGCACCAGACCGACGTGACCACTACCAAATACACTGATTTTCATGGGGCATTCCTGGGACTTGTAGCGCTAGCACGACGAGAGTTGATAACCAGCACACCGAGGATGACCAAGGCCACCCCCAGGGTTTTTGAAACGGAAAAGTGTTCGTTGAACACCGGCAGGCTGGCCGCCAGCAGGTACACCAGCGCGTAGCTGATGCTCAACAATGAATAGGCGCGGCCCAGCGGCAGGTGCTTGAGCGCGCCGAGCCAGCAGAGCATCGACAGCGCGTAGGCAAGGATCGCCAGGCTCACCACGCCGAGGGCGCCGAGATCGATCTGTGCACTGAGCCACTCATTGGGCAGCGGCAAGCGCGTCATGCTCCAGCGCATGCCCAACTGGGCAGCACTGACCAGGCCGACACTGCCCAACGCCAGGGCAAAACCTTGGACCCGGCTCATACGTGGCGCCCCAACAACACGACACCACCGATCACCAGCGCCACGCCCAGCCAATGACGGCTGTCGATGGGCTCATGAAAGACAAACCGCGCCACCAGGGTGACCAGCACAAAGTTCAGGCTGAGCATGGGGTAGGCGATGCCCACTTCCAGGCGCTGCAACACCAGCAGCCACACCAGCAGGCCGAGGCCCAGGCACATCAGCGCCGACCACAACCACGGCGAACGCAGCTTCAGCGCCCAGCCCTGGGGCACATCGCGCCAGCTTTCCACGGCGAATTTCTGCGACACCTGGCCCATGCAGGTCAGCAGGCACGCGGCCAATAACAGCAGCAGGGTGATCAAGGCGTCACCTGCGGGAAGATCAGGATCACGATATTGCCTTGCTCATAGCGCTTGCCGTCATTGGGCAGCAGCGCCACTTCAGCGATTTCATCGTCACCTTTGACGCGCATCACCACACCGACCGGGCCTTGCTTGCGCGCCTCGCTCATCCACTGCTGGACTTGGGTGGTGTCAATCTTGTGATGCGTGGCGTCCGGGTAGGCCAGGCCGTATTTGACTTCGCCGACGGTGTTGTAGAGCGTCACGTCCGGGCGTGCCAGGCGCCAAGACAAGGCCGACGCCGCGCCGAGGTCATTGCTCAGCAGGGCCGTGGCTGGCTGCAGTTCCTGCAGGTGATCGATGATGAATTGGTCAGGTGTCTTGTTGTAGACCACCGAATGCGGCAATGCGGCAGGCAACAAGGCCACCATCAGCCAACTGCCGAGTACCGGCGCGGCCCACAGACGTAGCGGTCGCGCAGCCTGCAGCAGGTTGACCAGGATCCAGGCGAACAGAAAGGTGAACACCAACACCAGGCTGAGGGTTTCCTGGCCGTGCTCGTAGACCGGCTTCTTCAGTTGCACCCAGGTCAGCGCCAGCAATGCAACTACGCCGATAATCAGGTTCAGCCAACCATTGATGCGCAATGCACGGCTACGGCCTTGGGCCAGTTTGTCGGCCAGGGTGTTGCCCATCAACAACGCCAACGGCAGCAGGCATGGCACGATGTACGAGGGCAGCTTGCCCTTGGCCAGGCTGAAGAACGCCAGGGGCATCAGCAGCCACAGCAACACAAAACCGATCTTTGCGCTGCGCTTGTCCTGCCAAGCCTGTTTGAGCGTGGACGGCAACAACGCCACCCACGGCAGGCAGAACGCAACCAGCAGCGGCAGGTAATACCAGAACGGCTCGGCGTGCTGCGCATCGTCGCCGGCAAAGCGCTGGATATGCTCGTGCCAGAAGAAGAAGTTCCAGTAGTCGGGCTCTTGCAGGTGCACGGCCAGCGCCCAAGGCAGACTGACCACAATCGCTACAACCACAGCGACCAGGCCATAACCCAGCAGCTCACGGAAACGCTTTTGCCAGATCGCATAGGGCAGCGCGATCAATACGGGGAGCAGCCACGCCAGGAAACCCTTGGTCATAAAGCCCATGCCGCAGGCAAACCCCAACAGCGCCCAGGCAGCGAGTCGCCCATTGCGGGTGGCACTGTCGAAACAAAACCACAGGGCCACGCCGGTCAGATTCACCCAGAAGGTGAACTGCGGATCGAGGTTGGCATAACCGCCCAGGGCCGCCACGCTGACAAAACTCATGTACAGCACGGTGCTGATCAGGCTTTTTTGCGGGTCATTCCACAGCCGGCGTGACACCAGGTACACCAGCACAATGCTCAAGCCGGTGCTCAAGGCCGACGCAAAGCGCACACCGAACAGGTTCTGCCCGAAGATCGCCTGGCCCAGCGCGATCATCCAGTAGCCCGCCGCCGGTTTCTCAAAGTAACGAATGCCCATGAAGTGCGGCGACGCCCACTTGCCGGTCAGCAGCATTTCCTGGCTGATCTGCGCGTAGCGCGTTTCGTCCGGAATCCACAGGCCATGGGTGGCAAGCGGCAACAGGTAAAACACGCCAAACGCCAACAGGAGCAGGGGCAGGGCCCAACGGCGGATCATGCCTGTTGCACTCCGAGCCAACCCTCGCGGCCGGGCAAGGCGCCGCGCACCAGCTGTTGCTGGGGCAGGGTGGTCAGGTCGGCCGGCAGCAAGTCGCCCAGCGGTTTGAAGTCGATGCCGCGCTGCCCTGCCTGGGCGAGCAACTGGCGAAAATCATTGGCCATCAGAATCCCTTCTACTTCTGCGTGGATCGTATAGACGTTGAGCTTCGACGCGGCAAAGCGGTCGAGGATGAACGTGTTGAAGTCTTTGGCAGCCACCACCGGCCCGACGACTTCGTCGAAGGTCGGCAGGTCCACCGGAATTTGTGGGGTGCCCGCGCTACCATCGGCCAAGGTTGGACGAAACAGGCTGGTGCCCCGGCAATCACTGTTGTAGCGGAAATTGAAGCCTTGCTTGGCTTGCGCCACGCGCTCGTCGGCACGCCAACCGGCGGCGGCCGAACAGTCGATGCGCTCGCCGAGAATGTCATTCAAGGTGTCGACGCCACGGCGGATCTGTTCGATCAGCTGTGCCTCGCTCCAGCGCCCGGTGTTGGCCTGCCAGCCGTGGTGGTCCCACGCATGCAGGCCCACCTCATGCCCGGCGGCCTTGGCCTGGCGCATCAAGTGCCCCAGGTCACGGCCGATCGGCTTGCCTGGCCAGGCGGTGCCAGCCAGCAAGATATCCAGGCCATACAGGCCGACGGCATTGGAACGCAGCATCTTCCACAGGAACTGCGGGTGGATGAGACGCCACAAGTGGCGCCCCATGTTGTCCGGCCCGACACTGAAGAAGAACGTCGCTTTAACCCCCGCTTCATCCAGGGATTCGAGCAACCGTGGCACACCTTCACGGGTGCCGCGGTAGGTGTCGACGTCAATGCGAAGACCTGCCTGCATTACTTCTGCACTTCGGTAGACTGGGCGATTTCGAGCATGGCCTCGCGCAAGAAGAAGTCCAGCGTGTTGCCGATGGTTTCGCTCATCTCCACGGTCGGCTCCCAGTTCAGCAGGCGCTTGGCGTTTTCGATGCTTGGCTTGCGGTGGGCCACATCCTGGTAACCGGTGCCGTAGAACGCCTTGCTCTCGACATCGCGGAAACCGGCGAACGGTGGGAAGTTGCCACGCAGCGGGTGCGCTTCGAACTGACGCAGCAGCTCTTCACCCAGTTGACGGATGCTGGCTTCGTTTTCCGGGTTACCGATGTTGATGATCTGGCCATTGCACGCGTCGTTGTCGTTATCAATGATGCGCGCCAGGGCTTCGATACCGTCAGCGATGTCGGTGAAGCAGCGTTTTTGCTCGCCGCCGTCGAACAGGCGGATCGGCGTGCCTTCCACCAAGTTCAGGATCAACTGGGTGATCGCACGGGAGCTGCCGATACGCGCCGAATCCAGGCGGTCGAGGCGCGGGCCCATCCAGTTGAATGGACGGAACAGCGTGAAGTTCAGGCCTTTGGCGCCGTAGGCCCAGATCACACGGTCCAGCAGTTGCTTGGAGACCGAGTAGATCCAGCGTTGCTTGTTGACCGGGCCGACCACCAGGTTGGAGGTGTCTTCGTCGAAGTACTGGTCCTGGCACATGCCATAGACTTCGGAGGTCGACGGGAAGATCACGCGCTTGTTGTACTTGACGCAGTAGCGCACCAGCTTGAGGTTTTCTTCGAAGTCCAGCTCGAACACACGCAGCGGGTTACGGGTGTATTCGATCGGGGTGGCGATGGCCACCAGCGGCAGGACCACGTCGCACTTCTTGATGTGGTACTCGATCCACTCGGTGTGGATGCTGATGTCGCCTTCCACGTAATGGAAGTTCGGGTGGCTGCGCAGGCGCTCGATGGCGTCGGAGCCGATGTCCAGGCCGTACACTTCGTAGCGGTCGTCACGCAGCAGGCGCTCGGACAGGTGGTTACCGATAAAGCCGTTCACGCCGAGGATCAGCACGCGGGTACGGCGCGGTTTGCGGCCGGACTCGGCGCCACGCAGCACGGAACCGTCGACCAGGCCCAATTCGTTGGCCAGGGAAGGACCGGCCAGGTACAGGCCGTTGTCGTTGCGCTGGCCGAACTTGACCACCAGGGAGTCTTCACCGCAGGCAATGCGCAGCGGGTTGACGCTGATCACACGACCCGGCGCGAGGCCTTCGTTGCCCTTGACCACTTCGGCTTGCCACACGATCAACTTGTGCTCGCCCACCGCGCAGAAGGCGCCCGGATAGGGTTGGGTTACGGCGCGCACCAGGTCGAACAGTTCTTCAGCCGGTTTCTTCCACTCCAGCTTGCCATCGGCAGCGGTACGGCGACCGAAGTAGGTGGCCTGGCTTTCGTCCTGGGCGGTTTCAGCCAATTTGCCTTGGGCCAGTTGCGGCAGGGCATCGCGCAGCAGGTTGCTGGCGGCCTCGCGCAGTTTGGCGTGCAGGGTCAGGCCGGTATCCGTGCGGTCGATCACGACTTTCTGCTGGGCCAGGATCGCGCCGGCATCGGCACGCTTGACCATGCGGTGCAGGGTCACGCCGGTTTCGGTTTCGCCGTTGACCAGCACCCAGTTGGCCGGGGCGCGGCCACGGTATTTGGGCAGCAGCGAGCCGTGCAGGTTGAATGCACCTTTGCGGGCGGTGGCCAGCAGGGGTTCGCTCAGCAGGTTGCGGTAGTAGAACGAGAAAATGTAGTCCGGGTTCAACTTGGCGATGCGCTCGATCCACAGCGGGTGGTTGGCGTCTTCCGGCGCGTGCACCGGGATACCGTTGCGTGCGCACAGTTGGGCAACGGAACCGTAGAAGTTGTTTTCCTTCGGGTCGTCGGCATGGGTGAACACAGCAGCAATTTCGTAACCGGTGTTGAGCAGCGCTTCAATGCCTGCACAACCAATGTCGTGGTACGCGAATACAACAGCTTTTGAACTCATGATTGGACCTGATCAGCAGAAGAAGTAGAGGTATGGGAAGACACCAGGCCGTCAACGACGACCACGGGAGCCGGTGCTGCCGGTTGGTTGCGCAGCACTTTTTCGATAAAGAAGCGTGGGCGGGCGCGCACATCGCTGTACATGCGGCCCAGGTATTCACCCAAGAGGCCCATGCCGATGAACTGGCCGCCGGTGAACACGAACAGCACCGCGAACAGCACGAACAAGCCGTCGCCGGCCCAGTCGGCACCAAAGGCCAGGCGCATGACGATCAACGCCAGGGCAAACAGCATGCCCAAGGCCGCCAGGCTGAAGCCAACGATGGAGAGCAGGCGCAGCGGGGTGGTGGTCATGCACGTCAGCAGGTCGAACATCAGGCTGATCAGGCGCATGGCGCTGTATTTGGATTCACCGTGTTCACGCTCGGCGTGGTGCACCAGGATCTCGGTGGTGTGGCGGGCAAAGCCGTTGGCCAGGATCGGGATAAAGGTGCTGCGCTCGCGGCAGGCCAGCATCGCGTCGACGATGGTGCGGCGGTAGGCGCGCAGCATGCAGCCGTAGTCGGTCATGGCAACGCCAGTAGAGCGCTGCACGGCCAGGTTGATCAGGCGCGAAGGCCAGCGGCGGAAGGCCGAGTCCTGGCGATTGTTGCGCACGGTGGCGACCACGTCGTAGCCGAGGGCGGCTTGTTCCACCAGGCGCGGGATTTCTTCGGGCGGGTTCTGCAGGTCGGCGTCGAGGGTGATCACCACTTTGCCCCGGCACTGCTCGAAACCGGCCATGATCGCCGCATGCTGGCCATAGTTGCGGTTGAGGATCACCGCGACCACGTTGCTGCCGTCTTCAGCGGCGGCGTCTTCCAGCAGTTGGGCCGAATTGTCGCGACTACCGTCATCCACCAGGATGATTTCGTATTCGTAGGCCAGTTGCTTGCAGGCTGCAGTGGTGCGACGCAGCAATTCAGGCAGGCTCTCTTGTTCGTTGTAGACCGGGATAACGATCGACACGCAATGAATAGGGTAGGGTTTCAAAGATTCATGACCTCGGGGTTAGAGCAACTTGGAGCATGGAAACAGCAGCAATCATTAGGCGAAAGTCCAGGCCGCAGGCTAAAAAGCGGAACCAAAGGTGAAGCGTAATCAAGAGGTTAGACGATATAGCGCGGTTTGCTATGAAGTGCTGCGATTAAGATTAAGCGTAAAAATGTGGAACAGATATGAAAGGCAGATGAAAAACTCGTTTATTTGACAGGTAGACAGCTAGGGTTCAGCTAGGGAACTAACGCTTAGTTGGCAGGCGAAATAGGAACGGTTCGGCGTGCGTTTGGTTCAACTTGAACGCGCGACCTCGGCCACCCCATTTAGTGAAGAATCTTCTCTGCAATACGCCCCAAGTGCCGGTAAAGTAAGCCGTCTCTTGCCAGGGTGATCGGATGAATAGCGTGCAGCGTTTACGGGGCCAGTTGCGGCCAGTGTTGATGGGTTTGTTGATGAGCGTGGCGTGTGTCACCACCGTACAAGCCGACGACGGGGTCGCGCTCACGAGCATTGATCAGGTGCCGGACGGTGTCGAGGTGCGTGGCAAGCAAATCGCCGCTTACACCTGGGACGACAAGCAAGGCAAGAACCTGCTGGTGCTTGCCGAGCAGGTCAGCGAGCGTGACGACGACGGCACTCAGTCGGCGTTTGTGTACGCGGCCCAGTACCTGATCGATGGCAACCGCCCCAAGCGCGTATGGATGCTCTACGACGATGTGCAGCATTGCGAGTTCGACGCCTCGCTGCGCTTCGACCGGGCTGCAACCAAGGTTACTGACCTGACTGGCGATGGCATCACCCAGGCCACCGTGGGCTATTCGCGCACCTGCACCAGTGATGTCAGCCCTAACGAATTCAAGCTGATCATGCATGTCGGAAAGTCGCAGAAGTACCGTCTGCGCGGTGTCGACCGGGTCGGCGCGGCCTGGTGGGACGAAGAGGCCGGCGCCCTACGCGGCATGCCGCTGCCCAAGGATTGCAGCGTGGCCGGGCAGCAAGCGTTGGTCAGCCAGTACAAGGAGCAGGGCACCGAGTTGCCATTGCCCGGTTGCTACGGCGACGAGAAGGACTTTGCCAAGGCCCCCGACGCCTACCTGACGTTCATGCGCCAGCACTGGTTCGCGCTGATGCAGAAACAAGACAGCGACTGGAGCCAGACCCAGGTCCAGCCGCAGGACCCTACCGAAGATGACGACACCGCCCCGTGATTTTGTGCCAGGGCCGGTCCTGGGTTAGACTCGGCCTTCGCCAATTCACTAAATACCTCGATTAATCAAAGGCTTGTTCGAGGTATTTAAGCCAAAGGCTGACATAACTTGACTGAGTCTATCCGCAACCCGCTGACCCTTTACCTCACCCGCCTGGCCCCCTCCAGCCAACTGACCATGCGCTACGTGCTGCAAGACGCGGCCGACCGCCTGGGCTTCGAGGACATCAACCTCGACGACATCGACTGGCACCTGCTGCAACCCGAACACGTGATTGCCCTGGTCGCCGCCTTGCGTGAGGACGGCTACGCGCCGAACACCTCATCGTTGTACGTCAACGCGGTACGCGGGGTGATGAACGAGGCCTGGCGCCTGAACCTGATCAGTCAGGAACACCTGCTGCGCATGCGCACCGTCAAGGCTGCACCGGGCACACGCCTGAGCCAGGGCCGCAACCTGCGGCGCAGTCTGATCCGCGAAATGATGGAAGTCTGCGCCGCCGACCCTCGGCCCCAGGGCCTGCGGGATGCCGCAGTGATCGGCATTCTCTATGGTTCCGGCATGCGCAAGTCGGAGTCGGTCAACCTCGACCTGGCACAGATCAACTTCGAAGAGCGCAGCCTGCGGGTGATCGGCAAGGGCAACAAGGAGTTGATCAAGTATGCGCCGGACTGGGCGTTTACCAAGTTGCAGGCGTGGCTGGCGTTTCGCCGCGAGCAGCTCAAGGAAGGCGCGCAGGACGACAGCTTCCTGTTCAACCGCATCCGCCGCGGCAGCCATATCACCCGCGAGCGCATCACTAAGCACGCGATCTACTACATCGCCCGCCAGCGCGGCGAACAGGTGGGCGTGAAGATCATGCCCCATGACTTCCGCCGCTCGTTCATTACACGGGTGATTGAAGAGCATGACTTGTCGATTGCACAGAAACTGGCACATCACACCAATATCCAGACCACCGCCAGCTATGACGTGCGTGACGACAATGAGCGGCGAAGGGCGGTGGATCGGTTTGATCTCTAATTTTTTCGGATGATGGCGTCATTTAATTAAGGAGGATGGAATGCATACAACGCTTGAAAGGGTATCGGTGCTTACACTTGGGGCGCTGCTGCTATGGGTGGTGGTGGCTGTATTGATTTGCGCCTGGATTCGAAGCGGTAGACTGATCGGAAATTGGACGGCCGCGCGTCAGAATATGGTTCTGGGATTGCTGCTAGTGCTGGCGTCTGTATCGACGTCGACCTACTCATGGAATCAAGTCGATCAATTCAAGACTTACCAGAGCGCAGAAACTGAGGCCCTGCAAGACGAAGTCGATAGAAGGAACGCCGACACTTATAAAAAGAACTGCGACCGACGCCCTGACAAGACCCAGCCGTGCCCACCCGCGCAGCCAGGAGTCAAGCTCTCTGTGTATAGCGAACCACTGCACCACTCACTGGATAAAGTGGTTGAAATCATTGGTTTAGTCCTCGGGCTTTTGGGTGGTGCATTGGGCGTTAACCTGATTACCGATGGGCTACTCAAGAAAGATCCGCCGAAGTACAGCTTGGTCAGGCGTAACGAAAGCCGAGTAACGCGAACATTCGGCTTAAAAGGCTGGAAACATGAAGAACTCACTGTCGAATACCATCTCCCGTCATCAGCCGAGCCGGCTAAACCGCCCACGTCATAGCGCACTCCGCCCCCTCTGATACGCGGCCCCACACGGGCCGCCATGGGCAATGATCAGGAGGAGGGCGGGGCGCTGGCCAAGTGAGCCGGCAGGCGGCGCAAGGTCCACAGGGTGGTGAGCATCGCGGCGATAGCGCACAGCGCAATACCCATCAGCATCGGCGCTGGTGTGTGATCGGCAAACACACCGACCAGCGTCATGGACACGGCTGCCGTGATCATCTGGATTGCCCCGAGCAAGGCCGACGCAGAACCGGCCACCGCGCCGTGGTCCTCCAGCGACAACACGCCGGCAGCCGGCAACAGCAGGCCGAGAAAACCAAAGCCGAAAAACAGCAACGTCATCATCACGGCCAGGCTATCGATCCATAGTGTGGTGAATGCCAGCACGCTCATAACCGCCGCCACGGCCACCACCGACCAACGAATCAGCGGCGCCAGGCCAAAGCGTGCGCTGAGGCGCGCGGTGAGTTGGCTCATGGCGAAAAACGACGCAGCATTCACGGCAAACCCCAGGCTGAACTGCGTGGGCGTCAGGCCGTAATGTTCGATGTACACGAACGGCGCGCTGCCGATGAACACAAAGAACGTCGCCAAACCGAATCCGCACACCACCGACAAACCGATGAATACCGGGTCACGCAGCAAAGCGCCGTAGCTGCTGAAAGCGTTGCCCAGGGTCTTGCCCAAGCGCCGTTCGGCGGGATGGGTTTCTGGCAGTTGCACGATGGTCATCACCAGGCACGCCACCGCAAGCACCGCCAGTACGGCAAACACTTCGCGCCAGCTCCACAAGGAGATGACCAGGCTGCCAGCGAGCGGCGCAAGGATCGGCGAAACACTCATCACCAGCATCAGCAACGCCATGAGTTTCGCGGCTTCATGCCCGGTGTACAGGTCACGCACGATGGCGCGTGGAATCACCATCCCCGCGCACGCACCGAACGCCTGCAGGGCACGAAAGGCGATCAGTGATTCGATCGTCGGCGCCAGTGCGCAACCGACACTGGCCACGGCAAAAATCACCAGGCCGGCGTAAATCGGCGGCTTGCGCCCGAACACATCACTGATCGGCCCGTAGAACAATTGGCATACGCCGACGATGACGAAGAACACGGTAAGGCTCATCTGCACCAACGCCGGCGAGGCGTGCAGGCTCGCGCCAAGGGTTGGCAGCGCCGGCAGATAGATATCGATGGCGAACGGGCCGACGGCAGTGATCAAGCCCAGCAGGAGGGCGAGGTGGGCGATACTTCGAGACATGAGCAGTTCCGGGCGGAGCAAGGGTCGGTCAGCTTAAGGGATACGCGCAGATCCGCAAACTTAGGCTTCAATAAGCAGTAGGGATGGCCGATAACATGAGCAGCGGGGCTTCTGCGGTTGGGTTCCCAACCGGCTGACCAGGCACGGGGATACCAGCATGACGATCAAACTACGCTTGATGCTGTTGATAGCGACCGGATTGCTCGCCGCCTTGATCATGAGCCTGGCCGGCTACCTGGGAAATACCCGGATGGGCACTGCCGTGCAAGACAGCGAAGTGAGCATGACAGTGCTGCGCAACCACATGGAAGCCGACATGATGCACGACGCCCTGCGCGCTGACGTGTTGTCGGCGATGCTGGTAGGCCTGGGCAAAAGCACCAGCAGCAAGGCGGAAGTCGACAGTTCTTTGAAAGAGCATGCCGAACACTTCCGGCAGGTCTTGGAGGACAACCTCAAGTTGCCGCTGGACGCTACGCTCAAGGCAAGCCTGGAAAAAATCAAACCCAGCCTGGATAACTACATCGCTACTGGTGAGCGCATCGTCGCCCTGGCGCTGGACAATCCTGAAGCCGCGCGCGGGGAACTAGGCACATTCAACGCCGCGTTCAGCCAGTTGGAAGATCAAATGGCGAGCCTGAGCGAGTTGATCGAAACCAATAACCAGCAGACCAGCATGGGCACCCGGCAGACCATCAGCAACGCCAACGTCACCCTGGGCGTGGTGTTGATTGCCAGTCTTCTACTGCTGTTGGCCCAGGGCCGTTGGGTGATCCTCAGCATCATGGGCCCACTACAAGCGGCTAGCCGCATTGCTGCCAGCATCGCGCGTGGCAACTTGAGCGAACCCATCGTCGAGCCCCAACGCAAGGATGAAGCCAGCGCCTTGATCCGCAGCCTCGCCACCATGCAAAAGGACCTGCGCGGCATGATCGACGTGGTGCGCAGCAACGCCCATGGCGTCAATGGCATGAGCGAGCAACTGAGCCGTGGCTGCCATGAAGTGGCCGGCAGCAGCCAGCAACAGAGTGCCGCCGCCAGCACCATGGCCGCCGCAGCGAGTGAAATGACCGCAAGCATCGAGGAAATCACCCGGCACGCCGGACGCGCACTGGACATGGCCAACCAGGCGGAAACCTTGGCCAAAGACGGCGGCCGGGTGATTCATCAGGTAGTCAGTGACATGGATGGCATTGCCCGTTCCGCGCAGCAATCGGCCCAGGTGATCCGCACACTGGACAAGGAGTCCGAGGCCATTTTCAGCATTATCCAGGTGATCAAGGGGATCGCAGACCAGACCAACCTGTTGGCCCTGAATGCCGCGATCGAGGCCGCCCGTGCGGGCGAGCAGGGGCGCGGATTTGCCGTGGTTGCTGATGAAGTGCGCAGCCTTGCTGGACGCACCAGCGCGTCGACCCAGGAAATTGCCGCCATGGTCGGGCGTATCCAGCAGAACACGCGGGAAGCGGTGACCAGCATGGAGGAGGGCGTTGCTCAGGTGGACAAAGGCATGGCGGTCACCGCCGAGGTGGAGCGGGCGATTCGCGAGATTCTCCAAGCGACGTTGAATACCACGGAAATGGTCAACGATATCTCGCGGACCATCGGCGAGCAGAGCCTGGCCAGCAATGAAATTGCGCACCAGGTGGAGATGATTGCGGGGATGTCAGAGAGCAATAGCCGAGTGATCGGGCAGACGGCGTCGACCACCGATGAACTGTCCAACCTGGCCGGGAAGTTGTCGCAGTCGGTTGATCGATTCAAGATGTAACCTATTGATTTAACTCAACTAAATAGTCATTTAGTTGAGTTGGCTATCAGGGCAGGGGACTCAAGACTGGGAGAGGGTGGCAGTACGCCGCTCAGCGATACGCTCAACGGTTTGCATATGCTCCGTACCCCATTGGCACAGCCCGCCCAACGCCGTCGCCAAGGACCGCCCGAACGGTGTCAGCGAGTACTCGACCTTGGGCGGTATCTCCTGGAAATCCACGCGGGAGATGATCTCGTCGCGCTCCAGTTCCTTGAGTTGCTGGATCAGCACCTTATCGGTTACGCCGCCAATCGCGCGTCTTAATTCCCCATATCGATGAACATTTTGCGCCAGGTTGAACAGCACCAACGGCTTCCATTTACCGCCAATCACCGCCAGGGCGGCCTCGAGCCCGCAATTGAATGAGTTGTTGGCCATGATCGAGCTGACTCCACATAGGGTACTTACTAAAAGGTGCATACTATTCAAATTAATAGCACGGATCTACAGTTGGGCCTCAACCTTATTCATTGGAGTTCACCATGAGCAGGCTCAACGGAAAAATCGCAGTCATAACCGGTGGCAACAGCGGCATCGGCCTGGCAACCGCCATTCGCTTCGCGGCGGAAGGCGCTCAAGTCGTCATTGTAGGCCGTCGACAAGAGGAACTGGACAAGGCGCTGCAACTGATCGGCCCTGAAGCCATCGCCATACAAGGCGACATTTCAAAACTGGACGACCTCAATCGGGTGTTCACCCAAGTCAAAGCCGCCAAAGGCCGGGTCGACGTGCTGTTTGCCAATGCAGGCCTGGGGGATTTCCAGCCGATCGGCTCGATCACCGAGGAATCGTTTGACCGTACCTTCGGCATCAACGTCAAAGGCACGTTGTTCACCGTACAAAAAGCCTTGCCACTGATGAGCGCCGGCAGCTCGGTGATCCTCACAGGTTCGACCACAGGCACCATGGGCACACCAGCATTCAGCGTGTACAGCGCCACAAAAGCGGCGCTGCGTAATTTCGCCAGGAGCTGGGCACTGGACCTGAAAGGCACCGGCATTCGTGTGAATGTACTTTCACCAGGGCCGATCTCGACACCGGGTCTGGACTTGGCGCTTTCAGGTACAGGCCAGAAAGACGCAATCATCGACGACATGACCGCGCAGGTTCCGTTGAGCCGCATTGGCAAGCCGGAAGAAGTTGCAGCGGCAGCGTTGTTCCTGGCATCGGATGAGAGCAGCTTCATGACTGGCAGTGAAATGTTTGTCGATGGAGGCTTTGCTCAGGTTTGAGTGAGATAGGGGTTTTGCCTGTTGAAATCTGATGGGCACTGCCCCTGATTACGCAATATCATATTACGCATAATGTATATTATGTTAAATAATGTATTAAGATTGCGCCGACTCTGCTCGCACATGCTGTGACGCCTGATGAAAAAGTAGAAAATGACTGATTAAAAAAAATACCAAGATATCAGTGAGATGCAGCATTCTCCGCTGTCAAGGTTTCCCTTGCCCCCCCTCGTTAACGGTTAAAAAAGGAGAATCCTGATGAGGCTTTTGCCTGTTTAAAAAGCCTAAAAAGAAGACTAAATACTGTGCTATTTTTCAAGAGTACTCGTGACTTCCTTTTAGACCAATGGGATCGTCAATGTCAAAAGTCATAGACCCTCGGCCTGTCCTTGCTGGTCCCGAAAGTATGTCTCTCGATCTCGGGCTGTACTACGCTCGCTACCCCTGCATCGAAGCCTTCCTCAGTAGTCTCTCCGCTAATCTTGATGTAGAAACGGACTTAAAATGCGCTATCCGCTTTCTTGCATATCATAGTCACCCGCTTGGAACCTTTAATAATTACCGAACATTCGTTGAACGTTTGCTCCTATGGAGCTGGATTGTCGCCGAAAAAACTGTACTGACACTAGATAAAGAGACGTTTACGAATTTTATTACTTTTTGCAAGATGCCACCTTCAAATTGGGTTGGATTTTCTACAACCGCTAGATTCGCTCAAGTCGATGGTAATTCGGTTTTCAATGAATCATGGCGGCCTTTCAATATTCGAGCATCTAAAGATGTAGGGGCGCGCAGCCCTAAAGTGGAAACCTTGCGTTTCATTCGTAGCGTTTGTAGTTCATTTTATGGTTTTCTCTGCGAGGAAGATGTGATAGCGATAAATCCAGCTATATCATCACGAACTTTCTATGGAAGAGGAATGCGCGCTACTTACCCTGTGGAACGATATTTAACTTCCGAGCAATTAGGTCAGGTTCTGCAAGCGCTAGAATTTCATGCGCTGGGTGATCCTGCTGGTGAGCGTGCTCTTTTTATAATAGCAGCAACGACTCTTATGTGTTTGCATGCTGCAGACCTTGCAAATGCTGATAACTACTGCCCATGCATGAATTGCTTTGTTCTAGACGATGCCAGATGGTGGTTGATACTAGAGGCGCCAGGTCGGCTGCTAAGGAAAGTTGAAGTCACTCCAGAGTTCCTGCCCTACTTGAGACGCTATCGAAAAAGCCGAGGACTACCCCCGTTCCCAGAGCAGAACGAAGAAATCCCTATCTTGGAGGCTAGTCACGGGCGCCCCGGTCTTTCCGTGCGACAAATACGAAGCATTGTTAAAGAAGCGCTTATGAAAGCTCATGCAAGCATTACTTCTACAGACAAAGGCGGTGAGCACTGGAATATCCTGCTTGGTGGCAGTATGCGTTTTTTGAAAGAAAGCGGCGCAAAGATTCGTGCGCAAAGCTTCCGCCCTGCCGAGTTGCAGAAATATCTAGGCATTTTCAGCTTGGCTTATACCTATGGAAGGTATTATGGTTGATAGAGCGTTCCCCGCTAGCTTAAATTCCTGGCCTATAAGCTTCTCTGGCGGGACGCCCGGCAGACTCATTTCTCCCATTTAAAAATCCGACTCCAATCGTAACTGCATGTTATTAAACGTATTATTTGTAAGGATCATGGGGTTACAGATTTTAAGAAGGACAGCGAGGATTGATCGGAGAAATCTAAGCAATATCCGATAATCACCAGACCCGGATATTGCTCTATACTACGCTGAAAGACCGATATAGACGCATTCGCCCAGGTTGAACCACTTCATGTCGCAGCATCCCCAGCCGCTTTTCGAGACCTTTGATCGCTTCCACGAACTCAACTTTCTTCACCTCAATGGCGAGCTTCCAGCGGTTCGGGACTTCCTCCATGGTTGTGCCGATGAGCTCCAGGCCGTCGAGGGCTATCGCGCCGTTCGGGGATTTCTGAAGTCCTACGCCGGCAACGAAGCCACGTTCAACTCCTATCGAACCCACGTCGAGCGGCTGCTGCTCTGGTCCCTACTGGTGGCTGTCAAGCCCCTTGTTGAACTGCGTCGCCGGGACGCCGAGGCCTTCATGGAGTTCTGCCTCAACCCGCCCGCCGACTGGATAGGTCCGGTCGTAAAGTCCCGCTTCCTGCGCGTGGGTGGTCGCAAGAAGCTCGACACGGACACCTACATCGTCAATTTGCAATGGCGACCTTTCAGTCACACTGTGGCCAAGCGCGAACGCAAGATTGCCGAAGAGGCCGTTGCCGCCCTTCCCTCCCGTCCCTACCGCTTGTCCCAGGGATCGGTGGCTCAGGTATTCGCAGTCTGCGGCAGCTTCTTCCAACACGCGATTGATGAGGGTCTCACCGAGGTGAACCCCTTCCGGGCGGTAAAACAGAAATCCATCTACAAGCAACGCAACACCTTGGATGTGGCGTCACGTTCCCTGACTCCGCTGCAGTGGAGCTACGTGATCGAGACTGCCGAGCAGATGGCCGCGACCGACCCGACACACGAACGCACTCTGTTCATCGTTGCGACTCTGTTCTCCATGTACCTGCGAGTCTCCGATCTGGTCGGGCGTGACAACTGGACGCCTACCATGGGCGACATCCGCCGCGATAGCATGGGCAACTGGTGGTTTCATGTGGTGGGCAAAGGCAACAAGGCCGCCAAGATCAGCATCCGCGACGAATACATCCAGAACTACCTGATACGCTATCGCCAGCATTTACAGCTCTCCCCCCAGCCATCTGCCCACGAGAAAACACCGTTGATCAGTTCCCTGAAGGGGCGTGGTGGGCTATCTGATCGACATATTCGCCTGCTGCTCCAAGGGCTATTTGATCGCGCTATGGGGCGTATGGCTGAGGAAGGCTGGAGCGATGACGAAATAGACCAGTTGCGTTCAGCTTCACTGCATTGGTTACGCCACACCTCCGCAACCTTTGATGCACCATATCGAGAGATGAAGGACCTCCAGGCTGACCTTCGTCACAATAGTCTCAGCACTACCCAAAATACGTACTACAACTCGCTGGACGAACAACGGGCACACTCGGTGAAAAGCCTTCCAATCAGACGTTAGACGCCCATTAAACACACACTTGTTTAGCCATCGCGCATAGCTTGAGAACGAGAAAATTTTCCTTGGCTCAGGTGATGGGTGAGTTATGCAACCAGCGCATGCTCGACCTCGACTCGCGGACATGCCATCTGCTTGCTGGCGCGTTTCTGCGCCAGCAAGAAATCAGGAGGTCGCGCTTCCGTCGTCATTGAAAAAGTCATCACGGGAGATGCGTCCGAAATCGCTGAGGTCTTGGTCTTACTGGTCTTCAGCGACCGTCTCGAAGATCGTCGATCATTGCAGCCTTCGTGCTGTACTTGGCTCCGAGATGTACCAGCCTCTCGATGTTCGCGGCAGTGAAGAACTGGTGGCCGGCAGCGATGACTCTCTGTGCTTTGATAATCCCGTGCAGGACTTCACCCACCCATTTCGCAGGCTGCGATCTTCAGGCGTTGGGGTTCGACAAGGCCCGGTCTCATCGTACGGGGCGTCCTGATTATGATCCGGCTAATCTGCTCAAGATCTGTCAGTACGGCTACGTGCAGCGCAACCGTCACGTTCATTGAAAAGTATGGATGTGATGACCGGCGCCTCAGCACCTGCTAACCATCGAGTTGGCAGCCGCTTCGAGTCTCAAGGCTTTCTCATGATCCAACGCCTAGCCTAGGATCCGACTACGCACAGCGGATCGGCATCTATAGCAGCCGAGACCATGGTGGTTCCATATGCCGGTTGCGAGCGGTCAACCAGAGCACCACACCCGACATGGGTGCGGTGCTCAGTTCCTGATAGCAGTGGATCAGCCGGCAGTCGATTCCAGAGGTTTCTCCATCAGCGTGCAGACCTGACCCGGCCGGTGCCAGAGAAAACCCATAATGGCGGCGGCGCCCACCAGCCCCGGCAGCGCGAACGCCAGAAAGCTCGCCTGCAACGGCAGTTGCGCGGCGTGCAAAGCTCCGCCCAGCAACGGGCCGATGATGGCGCCAATACGGCCAATTCCCATCGCCCAGCCCAGACCAGTGGAGCGGATATGCGCGGGGTAAAATTGCACGGCGCAGGCATTGGCGAGGATCTGCGTACCGATAGTGCAGGCCCCGGCCACGCCGATCAGCAGGTAGAGCACCGGCAGCGGTGACTTCAGCGCCAATAGACTCAGCGACAGCGCACCGGTGGCGAAGAACGCCAGGAGTACCCGACCCAGGCCTATGCGATCTCCCAGCCAGCCGCCGCCGATTGCCCCGAAGATGGCGCCGAAGTTCAGCACCAGCAGGAACGCCAGGCTGGAGTTGAGGCCGTAGCCGGCAGCGTTCATAAGCTTCGGCAGCCAGGAACTCAGGGCGTAGACCATCAGCAGGCAGCAGAAGAAGGCCACCCAGAGCATCAGCGTTTTCAGTGCGCGACCATCCTGGAACAACTGGGAGATGGCCACCTTGCCCGCCTGCCCCTTTGCCAGATTGAGCCGGTCGTGCATTTTGGGCACGTAGTCGGGCTCTGCCCTGGCCAGCAGCTCTTTGGCGCGTTCGACCTCCCCCTGGCGCAGCAGGAAGTTCAACGACTCCGGCAGCTGGCGCACCAGCAACGGCAGCACCAGCAGCGGTACAACCGCCACGAAGAACACCGATTGCCAGCCCCAGCTGGGCATCAACGCCATGCCCAGACCCGCAGAGAGCATGCCCCCCACCGAGTAACCGCTGAACATGATCGCCACCAGGGTGCTGCGGATTTTCTTCGGCGCGTACTCGTTCATCAGCGCCACCACATTGGGCATCACCCCACCGATACCAAGCCCGGCGAAAAAGCGGCAAATGGCAAACTCCTCGGGAGTGCGCGCGAATCCGTTGATCACGGTAAAACCGCTGAACAGGACCACACAGGTCATGATGGTCTTGCGGCGCCCGATCCGGTCCGACAGTGGGCCGAAGAACAGTGCACCGAGCATCATGCCCACCAATGCGCAGCTGCCTAGCAGACCGGCCTGCAGCGCAGAGAGGTTCCAGGCTTGCATCAGCGACGGCAGCACCACGCCGTAGATAACCAGATCATAGCCATCGAAGATAATGATCAGCGCGCACCAGAACAGCACGCGCCCGTGAAAGGTATTGAAGCGGGCCCCGTCAAGCAGGGCGGAAACGTCGATATCACGCATGGCATAGCTCTTCTTGTCATTGTTATAGAGCCGGAACCGGCATCGAGGCCGATTCCGGTAGAACGACGCGCAACTAGGCGCAGTGGCTCAGGGCTGTCCAACCTAGTCGAGCGCGGGCATCTCGCACGTCAGCGTCGAGGTCGTGGTTCCACAACCAGTCGAAGCGGCTAGCCAAGGTAGCTCCCAGCGCCTGTTTGTCATCACCCACTGCCGGGTCACGCAGTTCGTAAAGTTCACCGGCTTCCCAGGAGGTACGCTGCACGCGGCAGGCACGCGGGCGGCGCAAGGCGTCGTAGGCAGCCAGCAACTCATCGAGGTTGCCGCGACTCACCTGAACATCTCCCAGCAGGCGGGCGAGGAAGTAGGCGTCCTCGAGCCCCTGCCCTGCCCCGGCGCCCTGGTGCGGCAGCATCGCGTGGGCGGCATCGCCGATCAGCGCCACACGGCCGTGGACATAACCAGGTAGCTCGGCGAGGTCGTGCAGAGCCCAGTAGGTTGGCGAGGGAATGCACTCCAGCAGGATTCGCGCAGCATCGCCCCAGCCGACGAAGGCGTCGAGCATCTCACGCTGGCTGGCCTGACGAACCCAGGGCGAATTCTCGGGCCAGGTGGGCGCGGGCTGACTGCGGTCAGATACGAAGGCCACCACGTTGATGATGCGCCCCCGCTTAACCGGAAAGGTAAGGATGTGGCCATCCAGGCCCAGGTACATCTGCGGCACGTCCACCAAGTGCTCGTCAACGCCAGCGGCACGGTAGGCCTCGCGCAGGTGCAGGCTATCGATCATGCCACGGTAGGCGCAGGTACCACTGAAGCGCGGCACGGCGGGCGGGGCCCCGATACCCTCGAGGACATGGCCACGAATAGCCGATTTGATGCCATCGGCGGCGATCAGCAAGTCACCGCGATATTCACTACCGTCGGTAAAGCGCACACAGGCCTCATCGCCGTGCTGCTCCACGCCCACGGCGCGCTTATTGAATCGGGCAATGCCCTCCGGCAGTCGGCTGGCGAGCACGTCGAGGAAATCCGCCCGGTGCACCGAAGACTGCCCCACGCCAGGAGCCACGCTCGCGCCAATGTAACCGGCGTCGACGCTGCGGCGCCATTCGAACCACACGTCCTGCCAGGGCTCGGGGGTGCGATCGGCAACCTGGGCGTAAGGCTCTGCAATGCCGAGACCGGCAATGGCTCGCACCGCGTTAGCACCGAAGGAAACGCCCGCTCCCACCTCACCGAAGGCCGGTGCGGATTCGAAGAGCTGGACGTCGAGATGGGAATGGCGGCACAGATCCAGTGCCAGGGCGACGCCGGAAATACCGCCGCCGATGATGCCGATACGCAGGGCAGGCTTGGTGATCATGTTTGTACCCATGATGTTGTTGTTGGAGTGAAGTCATCATGGGCGCACGAGAAATATTGATAAATACCGCAGCCTGCATACAAACTATTTCAAACCTGAATATTCCTACCAACCTATGAGGCAGACCATGGACCTGCGCGACCTGGATCTGAACCTGCTAGTGGTGTTCAACCAGTTGCTGATCGACCGCCGCGTCTCCACCGCCGCGGAAAGCCTGGGTCTGACCCAGCCCACCGTGAGCAACGCCCTCAGGCGCCTGCGTACAGCCCTGCAGGACGACCTGTTCGTGCGTACCTATCAGGGTATGGAGCCTACCCCCTACGCCCAGCAACTTGCTGAGCCAGTGTCGCTGGCCATCCATACCCTGCGCGAGGCGCTGAGTCGCCAAGACAGTTTCGACCCGCTAACCAGCGAACGCACCTTCACCATCGCGATGACCGATATCGGTGAAATCTACTTCACCCCGCGCCTGATGGATGCCCTCTCCCGCCTGGCACCAGGCTGCCGCATCAGTACCGTGCGCAACACCTCCGTATCCCTGATCGAGGCGCTGCAGAGCGGCACCGTCGACCTCGCCGTAGGCCTGCTGCCACACCTGCAGGCAGGCTTCTTCACTCGCCGTCTGTTCCATCATCGTTACGTATGCATGTGTCGCAAGGACCACCCCGTCACCAGCGAGCCGCTCACGCTGGAGCGCTTCTGCGCTCACGGTCATGTGCGGGTCATCGCCGCCACCACCGGCCACGGCGAAGTGGACGCACACATGGCGCGTCTGGGGATAGAGCGGGACATCCGTCTCGAAGTGCCGCACTTCGTCGCTGTGGGCCATATTCTCCAGCGCACCGATCTGCTGGCCACGGTACCCGAGCGCTTTGCCGAGTGCTGCGTCCAGCCCTTCGGTTTGGTGGCCCTGCCCCACCCCGTGCAGCTACCGGAAATCGATATCAACCTGTTCTGGCACGCCAAGTATCACCGAGACTCCGCCAACCGCTGGCTCAGGCAACTGATGTTCGAGCTATTTGCGGACTGACGGCGCCCGAAGTGCCTGACAGCCCATTGCCTGCCATGAGGGATCGGGCTGACTGCCGAGTCCTGCGACGGACTCAATACACGCAGCTCTCGCCCTGGCGCAGATACACCAGGGTATGGATCTCGCCGTGTGAATCCTCATAGACCATGGTCGCCTCGCCCACCTCACAGCCCTGAGGCATCTCGATCGAAATGACCCTGGCGACATCCATGGCCTGGCCATAATGGTATGGCTGCGCATCGTCGGCGACTGCCCACTGAGCGACAAGTGTCACGCCGATCATCCAGTATCTTGCTTTCATGCTGCACCTCGTAATGACTCGATGAGCATCAGCTTAAGGAGTGGTTCCGGCAAGAAACAGCGAACTCCAGGCAAGGTAGTTTTGCCTTTAGCGTAATAATCGAAGAGCGCTAAGCGACAGGGCATCAACCCTGGCCACACCGGTTTGCTCCCAGGGTCACGCCCAATAGGTGGGGTTTTCCACCAGGGTTCGATTACCGCGGAATACCAGGGGTAATTGCTCCTTGAGGAACTCCACCCAGGTTCTCACCTTGGCATCGAGAAAGCGCCGCGACGGGTACAGCGCATAGATACCCCGCTCGTGCAGGCGATGTTCGGCCAGCAGGCGTACCAGTCGGCCCTGTGCGAAGGCCTTGGCCGCTATCAGGTCCGGCAGTACGCAAATACCCATACCCTCTCCTGCCGCCTGGGCCATCGCCTCGGCGACGTTGACCTGAAATGTTTCTCCCAGACGGATCGCCCGCTCGACGCCGTTGTCGGTAAAGGTCCAGCTGTCGCCAAAAACCGGGTCGAGCAGGCGCAGGCAGCGATGCTGGCTCAGCTCGTCGAGAGTCATCGGAATACCGTGCTGCCCCAGGTAGCTCGGCGCCGCACAGACCACGCTGTAGGTAGTGCCGAGCAGTTGAGCGACCAGTTCGGAGTCGGGCAACTCCCGGGCCAGAGTAATGACCACATCCTGCCCCTCCTCGAGCAGGTCAGGGTGGCGCTGGGAGAGCGTCAGCTCAAGGTTCACTTCCGGGTAGAGCTCGCTATAGCGGGCGGCCAAGGGTGCAAGTAGATGGGTGCCCAAACCGGTGATCGCGTGCACCCGCAGGCGCCCCCTGGGCATCAGGTAGGCACCACCGGCCTCGGCGCCAGCGTCTTCCAGCTCGCTGAGAATATGCCGACAGCGCTCCAGGTAACGGCTGCCTACCTCGGTCAGCCCCAGCCGGCGGGTGGTACGTTGCAGTAGGCGTGCCTGCAGATGACTTTCGAGTTCGGACACCTGCCGCGACACCTGCGCGGTGGACAAGCCCAGCGTCTGTGCAGCAGCCGTGAAGGTGCCCGCGTCCACCACGCGAGTAAACACCCGCATTGCCTGAAAAACATCCATCTGACTGTTACCTATTTAGTAAGTGTTCTTTGCATAAGACGGCTATTTTTGCATGAAAGCATGGGAAATATACTGCCGCCTTCGCGGGCCGGCCCGGACTTTCCAGCGTGCGCCCGTCCCCCGACGCTTTGCTTAACCGAGGTATTCATGACTCCCGATCAACGATTTGCCCGCTGGGTTCAAATCGCTATCTCGGCCCTAGCCTGTTGCTTCATCTACTTCCTAACCGCCGACCTGAGCATGCCGTTGACACCACAGGCGCAGTTGACCCGACCGGTACTGAAGGTCGCGCCGCGGGTCGCAGGCCAGGTCAGTGAGCTGGCGGTGAGCAATAACCAGTACGTACAACCTGGCCAGTTACTGTTTCGCCTCGATCCGCAGCCATTCGAGCTGGAGGTGCAGCGGGCCGAGTTGGCGCTCGAACAGGCACACCAGGACAACACTGAACTCGATGCCCTGCTGGCCGCCGCCCGTGCCGAGGTCAGCGCGGCCCAAGCCAAGTCGAACGAGTCGGGCGCTCAGGCCCTACGCCTGTCGCGCCTGCTCGAACGCCAGCATGTCTCGCGCCAGGCCTACGATGCGGCCGAAGCGCAGCATCTGATGGCCCAGGCCCAACTGCGTACGGCGCAGGCCAGAGTCCGTGAACTGCAGGCCCGTCGCGGCGGCGCCGACGGTGCCAATCTACGGCTACGCCAAGCCCGCAATGCACTGCTCCGGGCGCACCTGCAGCGGGACTACAGCGAGGTTCGCGCCGAACGTGGCGGCGTGCTCAGCAACCTGCAGCTCACCCCCGGCACCTTCGTCGCGGCAGGAACGCCGGTGGCCGCTCTGGTCGAGGACCGCCTGGACATCATCGCCGACTTCCGCGAGAAGTCCCTGCGCTACATCGGCGTCGACACCCCAGCCGTGGTCGTATTCGACGCCCGTCCAGGCGAGCTGTTCAGCGCCCGGGTCAGTCATTTCGACGCCGGAGTCCGGGAAGGCCAGATCGATGCCAACGGCGAGCTGGCAACGCCCGCGCAATCCGAGCGCTGGGTTCGCGACGCGCAACGACAACGCGTGCACCTGGCACTCGATGAAGAGCTGCCGTTCCTGCTGCCCACCGGGGCTAAGGCCACGGTTCAGCTGAAGCCCTTCGACAACCCGCTGGTGAACCTCGCCGCTACGCTGCAGATCCGCCTGATCAGTTGGTTGCACTATGTCTACTGAACCCTCCGCGGCGGCACACACACTTGCCGAAAGGGCCACAGCGCCCCGTTTGTCACTGGGCAAGAACGACCTGCGCCAGTGTCTGCGCATCGCCACTGGCGGCAGTCTGGCCTTTGTCCTGTGCAAGCTGTTCGACCTGCAGTACGGTGCCTTCTTCTGCGTCTATCCGATGCTACTGCTCGGCCTGGTGCCGCGCCTGACTGCCCACCTGATGCGCCAGTTCTTCACCCAGGGACTGGTCGTCAGCCTGGAGGTCGCGTTGCTCTACGGTCTGTTCGGCGGCCGACCGCTGCTGATGATTCCGCTGGTGTTCTTGCTGTTTCTCTACCGTTTCGCGCTGATGGCCAGCGGCCCGAACTTCCTGTTCGGCGCCCTCGGCGCAGTATTTCTGTCGATCCAGCTGAACTTCGCCAGCTACCCGCACACCGACGTCATCGCCATGCTTGGGAGCAATGGCCTGGCCATCGTGCTGGCCGCAGCGATCGCCGTGCTGATGTTCTACCTGTTTCCCGACTGCGAGCCGCGCCCCGCACGCACGCCGCCGCCCAAAGACCGCGCCAGTCGGCGCCACGAGGCACTGCTCGGGGCAACGGTGGCGACGCTGTCGTTCAGCGTATTCCAGTGCCTGGATCTGCAGGACTCGCTGTCGGCTCAGGTCGCCAGCATCCTGCTGTTGTTTCCCATGCACTGGAACGGCTCACGCTTCGCCGGCCGTACCCGTGCGCATGGCACCCTGCTCGGCTGCGTGATTGCCCTGCTGATCATGCTGCTGCTCTATGATCACCACGACCTACTGCCGCTGGTCGCCCTGCTGCTATGGATCGCCGCCATGGTCTGCGCGCGCTGGCACATGCTGGAAAAGGGGGTGCCCGGCGTCGGCTTCGGCGCTTTGACCACCCTGGCCATCCTGTTCGGCCAGTCGCTTACGCCCAGCCACGACATCATATTTGCGACCCTCTACCGGCTGAGTTCGGTGTGTGTCTCGGTGCTGTTGACCCTGTTCGTCGTGTTCATGGTGCACCGCTTGCTCAACCGCTTTGTCACTACTCGCCACAGCAGCCATTGAAGCCAACAGCTGCGGCCACGGCGATTGTCAGATCAGCGCGCGTTTTTCCTGCTCGTACACAAAGCCGGCGACCGCGCACCGCTACAATTTGTTATCACGCGTGCAACACTTTCGCGGCAAGACGCGCTTGGCCGTGGATCCGAGCGTTTTACGATCATCTGGGAGAAATGATGCGAACGCGCGTGAACCGGCGAATCCACTTGCTCCGCCGGCCCCGAAACATCAGAAGGGATAAGGCTGATCAGATGGCTCAACAGTGACCCACTTGATTTCTGTGAACTCGTCAATCACAGCGCTTCCATCGAAACGGCCGTATCCACTCTGCTTCATACCACCATAGGGGGCCTGCGCTTCGTTTTGTACGGTGGCGCCGTTGATGTGGACACAACCTGCATCCAACCGACTTGCCAGCTCAAGCGCTTTGGAGACATTGGCGCTGAAAATTGCAGATGAGAGGCCATAAGCCGTGTCATTGGCCACTTCCAACGCCTCCTCTGCCCCGTCGACACGAACGATCGTGGTAATAGGACCAAAGGTTTCCTCGTCGTAGATTTCCATGTCCTTGGTCACGCGGTCGACTAGCGTGGGCTGCATCAAGGCACTGTCGGCGATACCGCCCGCGGCGATGACAGCCCCTTTGCCGAGCGCATCTTCGATCAGATGGTTGATCCGCTTTACCGAGCCCTGGGCGATGACCGGTCCGACTACGCAGGTCGGAGATGCGGTGGGGTCGCCAAGCTCCAGTTTGCCGATTCGCTCGGAAAACTTACTCACGAATTCGTCGGCAACACGCTGATCGACCACGAAACGCTCGGTCGACATGCAGATTTGCCCTTGATACAGGAACGAGCCGAATACTGCGGCATTCACTGCGCCGTCGATATCGGCATCCTCCAGCACTACGAAAGGAGCCTTGCCACCCAACTCCAACAAACAGCGCTTGAGATGGGACGCACAGGTTTCGGCGATCATGCGGCCGACCTTGGTGGAGCCCGTGAAGTTGACCCGGCGCACGGTATCGTGGGCCACCAACGCTTCGGTGACAGCCGATGCGTCTTCGGGCGCGGTAATCAGGAAATTGAGCACACCCGCCGGCAGGCCTGCCTCAATGAAGGCATCGGCCACAAGGGCATGAGTGCGAGGACTGTTTTCCGAGCCTTTGAAGATCACGGTATTGCCGCACGCCAGCGGATACGCGATAGCGCGAGCCCCCAGGATCACCGGCCCATTCCACGGCACAATGCTCAGCACGGTGCCCACCGGCTGGCGAAGCGTCAACGAGAAAGCGCCAAGCTTATCGGTTGGAATCGTCTCACCCTTGATTTGAGTAGTGAGCGCTGCAGCCTCGCGCAGCAGATTCGCCGATGCACCTACGTTGAACTGCGCCCAGAGCTGCGATGCGCCAATTTCCTCAGCCATGATCCGGCAGAATTCCGACATCTTGGCCTCGAGGACATCCGCTGCTGCGAGCAGGAGACGACGCCGCTCGGTCGGTCCGGTCTTGGACCATTTGCGGAATGCTCGCTCGGATGAGGCCGCGAGCCGTTTTGCGTCTTCCAGGGTGCAGGCAGCCGCAGTGCTGACCAGTTTGGCGGACACAGGGTCAAGCCGTTGGATCGTCTTGCCTCCGGTAGCGTCCAGCTTGATATTGTCGATTACCAGTTGTGCACTCATTTCTAGACCTTTTAGACAGTAGGAAAATTGTGTGACGCGACCGCATTCAGTCGGCAGCTCCGGGCATACGCAGAATGGGACTGCGCTGCGCAGCTGCGTCAGTGATTGCGCGACTACGCGTAGCCGGATCTGCTACCCGGCTATTGAAGATGGGCGTTGTGCCCACCCTGCGAGCCAACTCCAGGCGAGAAGGCATCACGTCCACGGCAATGGCGGAGTCATGCGGCCAGGGCCGCTTTCCAGCCTAAACGGCTGTAGGCCAAGTTCAGGTCTTGCTGCAGATCGTGATTCCACAGCCAGTCGAATCGGCTGACGAAGACTGCGTCACAACGATGGGGTCGCAAGGTGCCCACTTCAGCGATAGCCCGCTAACCCAGCAGCTCGACCATGTCCTGGGTCAAGGTGCGCTGCTCATTCAGGCGCCGAACGATGCGCTCGACCGTCTCCAGCCGCACCGCGGCGCCGGCACGCATCTCTGCCATGGCGCCCAGGGCCGCGGCGGACTTCTCCAGGCCGGTGCTGGTGGACTGGCCGATGTGTTCGACTCCCGTCCGCGCCTCCTGCGCCGACTTCTGCAGGCTGCCGGCGATCTGCTGGATCTCGCCGCTGGACTCGTTGGCGCGCTGGGCCAGGTGACGCACTTCGTCGGCGACTACGGCGAAGCCGCGGCCATGCTCACCGGCGCGGGCCGCCTCGATGGCCGCGTTGAGCGCCAGCAGGTTGGTCTGCTTGGCGATGTCCTGGATGCTGCCGACGATGGCGCCGATGCGCATCGACTGTTGCGACAGTTCGTCGAATACCTGATCGATGGTGCCCATGTAGCCGGCCAGCTCGCGGATCGCCGCCTCGCAGGCCTGGATGCTGGCGGCGCTGAACTGCACCTTTTCTCCGCCCGCGCGCGCCAGTTCAGTGGCGAAGAGCATGTCCTGCTCGGTGCGCAGGATGCTCTCGAGCAACTTCGCCAGGGGTGCGCGTAGCGGCAGGCCAGGGTCGGAAGGCGGCTCGGGAGCAGGCGCCGCCAGCAGCACCGGCGGTTCAGGCTCAGGCGCCGGTGGCGGCGCTGGCGCTGGCGCTGGTGGCGGCAACTCGACCAGGATCGGCGGCAACCTGTGGTAGAGCAGGCCGGCCAGGGCGACGCCGGCCAGCGCCAGGGCCGCCAGTGGGCCGTGCAGGCCGCTGTCCAACAGCAGCAGGCCGGCTGCGGCCAGCGCCGCCGTCGCTTGCAGCAACGCCGCCAGCGGCTTCTGCCAGTTTCGGGCAGGGGCGTCGGTCTTCTCGTTCATCGTCAGTCTCCCCGGCGTCACAGGCCAATATGTTCCTGGAGGATCTGCGGCTGGCACTTCAGCTCGACGCTGGGCCCGTCGAACACCACCCGTCCCTTGACCATGATCATGCTGCGGTCGGTCAGGTCGAGCAGCACGTTGACGTTCTTGTCCACCACCAGAGTGGCGATACCGCTGGCCTTGATCAGGCGGATCACGTCCCAGATCTCCTTGCGGATCAAGGGCGCCAGGCCCTCGGTGGCCTCGTCGAGGATCATCAGTTCGGGGTTGGTCAGCAACGCGCGGCCGATGGCGACCATCTGCTGCTCGCCGCCGGAAAGGTTGCCGCTCAGGTGGGAGAAGCGCTCGGCCAGGCGCGGGAAGGTCGCCAGCACCCGCTCCAGGTTCCAGTCGCGGCGCCCGTCCAGGCCCGGGCGGGCGGCCATGATCAGGCTCTCGCGCACGCTCAGGTTGGGGAACATGCCGCGGCCCTCTGGCACATAGCCGATACCGCGGCGGATGATCTGGTGGGTGGCGCGGCCGCTGCAGCGCTCGCCGCGGATCAGCACCTCGCCGCGGCGCGCCGGCGTCAGGCCGAGCAACGAGCGAATGGTGGTGCTCTTGCCCATGCCGTTGCGGCCCATCAGCGCCAGGGTCTCGCCCGGCTGGATCTGCAGGTCGACGCCATGCAGCACATGACTGTTGCCGTAATAGGTGTGCAGGCCGGTGGCCTGCACCAGGGCTTGTGCGCTCATCAGAATTGCTCCTCGCCGTCGCCCAGATAGGCCTGCTGTACCGCCGGATCGTTGCGCACCTGGTCCAGCGGGCCACTGGCCAGCAGCTCGCCGTTGACCATCACGGTGAGACGGTGGGCGATGCTGAACACCGCATCCATGTCGTGCTCGACCAGGACCATGGCGTACTGCTGCGACAGTCTGGCGAGCAGTTCGACCACCCGCGCCGATTCGTCCTTGCCCATGCCGGCCATGGGTTCGTCGAGCAGCAGGAAGCTCGGCTCGGTGGCCAGTACCATGCCGATCTCCAGTTGGCGTTGCTCGCCATAACTCAGGGCATCGGCCAGGGTGTCGCGGTGGGCGGCCAGGCCGCAAAGCTCCAGCGCCCGTTCGGCGCGCTCGCGTACCTCGACATAGGCCTCGCAGCGGCGGAAGAAACGAAAGGAGTTCTTCAGCCGCGACTGCGCCGCCAGCCAGCAGTTTTCCAGGCAGGTGAAGCTGGGAAAGATGTTGGTGCGCTGGAAGCTGCGGCCGATGCCCAGGTGCGACACCCGGTTGGGCGCCAAGCCGGTGATGTCGCGGCCGTGAAAGAGGATCTGCCCGGCGCTGGGCTGAAGATGGCCGGACAGCAGATTGACCATGGTGCTCTTGCCGGCGCCGTTGGGGCCGATGATCGCGTGTACCTCGCAGGGCGCCACGCTCAGGGAAATGTCGTTGACCGCACGCAGGCCGCCGAAGGCCTTGCTCAGTCCGCGGGTTTCTAGAACATGGGCGGTCATACGCCGGCCTCCTTCTTCATCGCGTCGGGGGTGGATACCGTACTTGCGTCGCAGGCCGTGGCTGTGCGCCGGTCGCAGAGCTGCAGCAGCAACCCGGCGAGACCGCGCGGCAGCAACAGAACCATGGCGATGACCACCAGCCCCATGGGCAGCTCCCAGTGCGGGGTCAGGCCGGCGAACAGATGGTGCAGGCCCTCGAAGGCGAAGGCGCCGAAGATGGCGCCGAACAGGCTGCCCATGCCACCGAGGATGACCATCACCAGGGCGTGGGCCGAGAGCTGCCAGCCGACCTGGTCGGGGCTGACGAAACCGTATTGGGTGGCCGAGAGCATGCCGGCGTAGCCGGCGATGGTGCCGGCAATGACGAAGGCCGCCAGCTTGTAGAACAGCGGGTTGTAGCCCATGGAACGGACCCGTTCCTCGTTGTGCTTGATGCCCAGCAGCACCCGGCCGAACGGCGCGCGCAGGAAGGTGCGCAGCAGCAGATAGACCAGCACCAGGGAGCCGAGCACCAGGTAGAACAGGCTGCGCGGGTTCTCCAGGTCGAGCAGATGCACCCCGGCGATGGCCACCTCGGGCTTGAGGAACAGGTAGATGCCGTCCGAGCCGCCGGCGAAGGCCGAGTCGTGGAACAGGTAATAGAGCATCTGCGAGAAGGCGATGGTCGCCATGATGAAGAAGATGCCCGAGGTGCGGATGATCAGCAGGCCCATCAGCAGCGCAGCTGCGGCGCTGACGCCCAGGCACAGCAGCAGCGCCAGCCAGAAGTTCACCGCCTCGAACTCCGGGGCGAACAACACCAGGCTGTAGCCGGCGATGCCGAAGAAGGCCGCCTGGGCCAGGCTGACCATGCCGGTCACGCCCACCAACAGGTCGAGGCTGAGAGCGACCAGGGCGAGAATCATGATGTGGGTCAGTTGCTGCAGGTGGAAGGATACTGTCGATCCCAAGCCATAAGCAATTGCTGTTGCTGTTGCTGTTGCTGTTGCTGACAGGACATGGACATGCCATAGCGATCCTACGTGTAGAAGGTCGGGCAAGCGACCAAGCCTTTCACTTCATCACGCGGCACTGCTGCTCGCCCTACGAAATCAATGCGGGTACTACACGTTCCGTAATAAGGGACTGTGGCACCATGCCATAAAGGAAGTTGCTTCGCCTCACCGACTGACGGATAGCGGTTGGTCAGGTCAACTTTCATGGCACGGAAGACGGGGTCACCAGCTACGCAGTTCTTACGACCTTATGTGCCTCTGCTTGAAGATTTCTGCCAGTGGCTATTACGACTGGAGGGATCGTGATCCAAGCCCCGAATGCTCGCCTGATTGCGACCGAGCGAATTCAATGATGGTAAGTACGCCAACGGCCTGCTTTGCCAACTGCCCTACCCGACCGATGACACGCGTTTGATCATTGCAGCGGCACAGGAGGGAATCAAAAGGCTGTAACGAGAGGGTTTCAGCTATGCCAAAGCCCAAGTGTTGCTGCTAGACCTGTGTAAGCGTGATGAGTACACACAGGATCTATTCGCACAGGAACAGCCAGCTCGAACAGAAAAGCTAATGAGCACATTGGATGCAATCAACGGTCGCTGGGGCGCCTTAAATCATCGCACCAAACCATCTTAGAGAGAGTTCACCGTCGCCCCTAACATGGCATAGGTGATGGATATCACCTTTATCCATACCAGCAGGACTGGCTGTGAAGGCAGCATTACTTCGCCTAATCTAGCGCGGCGGGATTAAAAAGGCGCAGAGCCTAGGTGTAGGACTCCGCGCAACGCTCAATCGTTAGAAATGTTAGGCACCTAGCTCGAACAGGGGGCGCTGTCGACGCGGATACAGGCCTCCAGACTCTGGTTGCGCGGCAACAGCCGTGAGAAGTAGACGGTGACGTAGAAATAGCCCGCGTCAATCTTTGTCTGCGCCACAACCGATGTAGCATGCCCGGGTTTTATAGACCGGGCCAAGATTAATGATGCTCGCCAAGTGGGGCCTGAGCGAGAATCACGTGCCTATTCGCCGGGCTCTTAGATACCACCCAGGCAGAGGTACTTGATCTCCAGGTAATCCTCAATGCCGTACTTGGATCCTTCGCGACCCAGGCCGGATGCCTTGATACCACCGAAAGGCGCAACTTCATTGGAGATCAGCCCAGTATTGACGCCGACCATACCGTATTCTAGGGCTTCGGCCACACGGAACACGCGCCCCATATCGCGGGCATAGAAGTACGAGGCCAGGCCGAACTCGGTGTCATTGGACATCGCGATCACGTCGGCCTCGTCCTTAAAACGGAACAGCGGCGCCAGCGGACCGAAGGTTTCTTCCTTGGCTACGGCGGCGTTATTCGGTACGTCAATGAGGATGCTCGGCTCGAAGAAAGTGCCACCGAGGGCGTGCGGCTTACCACCAGCGAGTAGCTTGGCACCCTTGCTAATGGCGTCGGCAATGTGCTCCTGGACCTTGGCCACCGCCTTGGCATCGATCAGAGGGCCGGTGGTGATACCTTCGTCCAAACCGTTACCAATCTGCAACTTAGCTACCGCGATTTTCAGCTTCTCGGCGAAGGCATCGTATACGCCGTCTTGGATATACAGGCGGTTGGCGCACACGCAGGTCTGGCCATTGTTGCGGTATTTGGAGATCAGTGCGCCTTCCACTGCCTTATCAAGGTCGGCATCATCGAATACGATGAACGGCGCGTTTCCGCCCAGTTCTAGCGACACCTTTTTAATGTCCTTGGCACATTCGGCCATTAGCTGGCGACCAATTTCGGTGGAGCCAGTAAAGCTCAACTTGCGCACGATCGGGTTGCTAGTCAGTTCGCTGCCGACTTCGCCAGCACTGCCAGTGATTACACTGAACACGCCTTTGGGGATCCCGGCACGCTCGGCCAGCACTGCCAACGCCAGCGCCGAATAAGGCGTTTGCGACGCTGGCTTGAGCACCATGGTACAACCGGCGGCCAGGGCCGGGCCGGCTTTACGGGTGATCATGGCTGCCGGGAAGTTCCAGGGTGTAATCGCTGCCGTTACGCCGATGGGCTGTTTGATCACGATCAGGCGTTTGTCCGGTTGGTGGCCGGGAATTACGTCGCCATACACGCGCTTGGCTTCTTCGGCGAACCACTCAAGGAAGGACGCCGCGAAAGCAATTTCGCCCTTGGCTTCGGCAAGTGGCTTACCTTGCTCCATGGTCATGAGACGACCCAGGTCGTCCTGGTTTTCAATCATCAGTTCAAACCAGCGGCGCAGTTTGTTGGCGCGGTCTTTAGCTGTCAGTGCACGCCAGGCTGGCAGGGCATGATCTGCTGCTTCGATGGCTCGACGGGTTTCCGCTGCCCCCATCTTCGGCACACTACCCATAACTTCGTTGGTGGCCGGATTGGTGACCTGAATGGTCTGGCCGCTGTCCGCGTCCAACCAGGTTCCGTCGATATAAGCCTGTTGGCGGAACAATTGGGTATCTTTGAGTTGCATGGCGTGCTCCTTCGCAGACTGCATTCAGTGCTGCTCAGCTATTTTCCAAGCTATGAATTTAAGCCGAGGAGAGCCACATAAAAGCAATTCTCTCCTCCCCCGGATTGATCTAACCAACCCACTGAGTGGTGTCGTCCAGCGCCCTGGCAAAGCGCTCTACAATCATTCCGACTTCCTGTTCGTTGACGATTAACGGCGGGCAGAAGGCCACGGCATCACCCATGGCGCGAGTAATCATGCCGTGTTCCTGGGCTCTGCCGGCCATGTAGCGTCCGAGGGTGCCTAGCGCCTGATACGGCGCCTTGCTCACGCGATCGCCAACTAGTTCTACCGCAGCGATCAGTCCACAACCGCGAATTTCGCCCACCAAGGGATGATCGATGAAATGCTGTAGGCCGCTGCGCAACAACTGGCCCATTTGCGCCGCATGCTCGACCAGGCTCTCCTCTTCAATAATCTTCAGGTTCTCCAAGGCCACGGCAGTAGCTACCGGATGACCGCTGCCGGTGAACCCATGCCCAAGCGCGCCAAGCGCTTGGCTCTGATCAGCGATGCCCTCAAATACTGGGGCATTGATCAGAATCGCCGCTATCGGCTGATAAGAAGATGACAGTTGCTTGGATAACACCATGATGTCCGGCTGGATACCAAAGGTCTGGCTGCCAAACATCTGCCCGGTACGCCCAAATCCACAGATTACCTCATCGGCGATAACCAGGATGTCGTACTTACGGCAAACTTTCTGGATCTTCTCCCAGTAGGTACGAGGCGGCACTATGACACCGCCAGCGCCCATCAATGGCTCGCCAATGAACGCTGCGATAGTCTCCGGGCCTTCGGCGAGAATCTTCTGCTCGAGCTCGACGGCAAGGCGGTCAGCGAAATGCTCTTCACTTTCACCGGCAAGGGCGAAACGATAATGGTGCGGGCAGCCGACATGCAGGAAGCCTGGAAGCGGCAGGTCGAAACCGCGCTGGTTGCCTGGAAGGCCAGTCAAGCTTGCGCTGGCGACGGTGATGCCGTGGTAGCCGTTGACCCGACTGATGAACTTCTTCTTGGCTGGTTTGCCTAGAGCGTTATTGAGGTACCAGACCATCTTCACTACAGTATCGTTAGCCTCGGAACCGGAGTTGGTGAAGAACACCTTACTCATAGGCACCGGCGCCATCTCGATCAGCTTTTCGGCTAACTCGATACTCGGGCGATGCGATTTGTGACTGAACAGGTGATAAAACGGCAGGGTGTTGAATTGCTGCTCAGCTGCCTTGATCAGACGTTGATTGCTAAAGCCAAGCGCGGCGCTCCACAACCCAGCCATCGCCTCGATATAACCCTTGCCCTGATCGTCATAAACATAGATACCCTCCCCGCGCTCGATGATCAGCGGGCCAAGCTCCTGATGAAGGCGAGCATTGGTGTAGGGGTGCAGTTGATACTGAATGTCTTTTTCTGGCAGCGAGGATACTGACTGGTTCATGGGGCGCTCTCAATATGACTAACAAGCATGGTTTCTGGGAGTAGCCTTATAAGTAGGCATCCGGCTTTTGATCACAATCACACACTTCAATTCGGTAACGAGTTCAGTAACGATGACTTGGCTCGGGGACGTTAAGTGCACTAGCCGATAGCCTATTAGACTGAGCCGGTGCGGGGCTTGTCGTCTTGCGCACAGTCTTGTTCGTTCCAGTGCACTGCCGAATTCGCCCCGCACTGCCTCATGCGGGATGTTGGTTTTTTACAAACCTGGGTAGCCCCTGCAGCTGTGCATCAATCTGCTTGATGATGTAGGCGCCTATGGGAATTGCAGAGGTAGCCGCCGGCGATGGTGCATTGCAGACGTTGACGCTACGGCGGGTATTGCGGAACAGGAAGTCCTCGATCAACTTGCCGTCCGCTGAAACCGCTTGGGCGCGGACGCCGGCCGGGTAAGGCTTGAGATCCTGCAGCGTTAAGCTGGGGCAGTACTTGCGTACTTGCTGTAGATAACCACGCTTGAACAGCGAGTTTTTCATCTCGATCAGGCCGGGCCGCAGATTGTCCTTGAGCACTTTAAGAATGCCCGGATTGGTGAGCATTGCGAACGTGTCGGACAAAGATATGTCACGCTTGCGATAGCCCTCACGCTTGAGTGCCAGCACAGCATTGGGACCGACTGTCACACTGCCGTCGATCATTCGCGTCAGGTGCACGCCGAGGAACGGCATGGAGGGATCGGGAATCGGGTAGATCAGGTGATTGACGATCCGGTTGTGCTGCTCAGGCAGCAAATAGTATTCGCCACGGAACGGGCAAATGCTAAAGCCAGGATCTAAGCCCAGTAGACATACAATGCGGTCGGCCATCAGACCCGAGCAGGTCACCAAAAAGCGTGCAATGACTTCTTCATGCTGGGTTTTAACCCGCATCTCCGTGGCGCGCTCTTCCAGGCCGATGACTTCGCTGTCGTAGCGAATCTCGCCACCGTGCCTCTGGAACTCGCGAGCCATGGCAGCGGTGACCTCGGCATAGTTAACGATACCACTGGAGGGCACGAAGATCCCGCCGATTCCGGTGATGTTCGGTTCGCGTTCCTTCAGTTGCTCCGCAGACAGCCACTCGCGCTCCAGACCATTGGCTGCAGTGCGCTCCCAAAGCGCGCGCATGCGCTGCATTTCCACCTCATTGGTGGCGACCAGCAACTTACCGCACTCATCGTAGATAATGCCGTGCTCGTTACAGAACGATTTGGTAGCACGGTTGCCTTCCAGGCAGAACTTCGCCTTCAAGCTACCCGGCGTGTAGTAGACGCCGGCGTGGATGACCCCGCTATTGTGCCCCGTCTGATGCTTAGCTGGCCCGGACTCTTTCTCGAGCAACAAGATTTTCGACTCTGGGTAGGCCTTGATTAATTGCATGGCAGTCGACATGCCGATAATGCCGCCCCCGATGATCACAAAATCGTACACCGCTATCACCTCTACTCGATCTGTTTTGCCCCGTGGACAAACGACAAGGGCTAAACCGCGCAGCCCCTGTTCAATTAATGGCAATTATTGGCCTTGCTGATGGCCGAGTTTGGGGTAACTGAAGTAACCGCGCTGGCGCATCAGTTCACGGCGCAGCCCAGGGTGAGGGGTGAAACGATCGCGGCCATGCAGCCAATACAGGTTATTAATCAGCAGGAAGCAGCCAACTGGCACCGGCACGGAAAGCTTCTGTTTACTGCCCTCCAGGGAGATAGACAGGTCGGTCAGCCAGTTGCCCTCGTCGAAGTCTTTGGGCTGAACAAATTGATCGATATAGCGAATAGTCGGCCGCCCTTCGGCGTCGACATCAAAGATCGAATGGAACACGTCCGTATCGACCCTTTTACTCGGCGGCGCGGTCCAGCGCATGACGCGCCGTGCTAGCGGATGATGGAAGAAAGCATGGCGATCCTCCCAGTCGTCCAGATGCAGGATCAGCGAGTTGCCACCTTCGATATTCTGCTCATCGATCTTCATCATCAGCACGTAGTCGGTGATCTGATCGACGAAAGTACCATCGTTGTGCAACTCCATTACCCGGTGAGGTTGGCGCAGGTAGCTGTCCGAATTATCGACGTTCTCGACCACGAAGCGTGCGTAGAACTGGCCGCTCATCGCATCAAAGTTCGACCGCCCCAGCAGGTGGGCCACAGCAGTCGAGAATTTGACCATATCATCAGCTTGTGCCACATCATTCAGGGCCTCCTGCTTGATTAACAGCCCTCCGGTGGCACGATCCATTAGGGCGTTGAGTAGCACCGGGCGCAGGCTGTTACCGCAGAGATCGTCAAGAATTTTGGCGAAGCGAAATCGCAAGAAGGACTTGTATTCCAGCGCCTGCACCGGCCACTCGGCCACTGCTACACAGAAAGCCTCTATCGTCGCCTTAGTGAAGGTCAGCTCGAACAAACGGGGCGACTGAGCGGAGGGTGAAAGAGAAAACCCCTTAACGGCGGTCGGTAGCGGCATCACAAGATCTTTGAGCTGGGTAAAGGCATTCATGGCAGAGTCCTGACGAAAAAATTGTCTGTACGCCGCCCCGAGATTTACCAGAACAGCCGGACTAAAAATATAGCTATTTTATAAAAATGTCTACGCTTTTATAAAATAGCGACACTCGGCAACTGCATCTCCACTTAGTAAATATTTCTGCAGTTGCGTATGATGGATAAAACCCGTTGAGGAGCATGGTTTATGGATACGCTCGCCCCCCGCCAAAACTCAGCAGTCAGCGGCTATGAGTGGCTCAAGCGGGACATAATTCAGGGCATGTTCAAGCCCGGAGAAAAACTGCGAATGACTGCGCTTAAGGAGCGCTACGACCTAGGCGTAGGCCCTCTGCGTGAAGCGCTATCGCATCTGATTGCGGAAAATCTGGTAGTAGCTATCAGTCAGCGTGGCTACCGCGTCGCTCCTATGTCGCTGAGCGAAATGCAGGACATCTATGACGCACGGGCCAATCTCGAAGCGCTGGTACTTAAGCTCGCCATCGAACGCGGCGATGACGCCTGGGAGGCCCAGGTGTTGGCCTATTCGCATACATTGGCCAAGGTAATGGAGGTCAAGACCCAGGAGCAGATGCTGGAAATATGGGATGCCCGACACAAGGCCTTCCATACAGCTATAGCCTCCGGCTGTGGGTCTAGACACCTGCTGCAGGCGCGCGCCTATCTGTTCGATCAGGCCGAGCGCTATCGCCAGCTGTGGCTGCGGCGCACGGTGCTATCCGAGGAGGCCTTGTCCCTGAAACGTCAAGAGCACAGCGAACTGGTAGAAGCTATCCTTGCCCGTGACGCAACGCGAGCAAGCGCCATGATGCAGGCTCATCTGATGACACCAGTACCGATCATCGAAGGGATCATGCGCAACAGCAACCTGAGAGCATCCCAGTCCGCCCCTGAAATCATGGGATAGTTACCGTGTCTCGCCCTTAGAGGGGGTGCCTGCGGAATTTCAGCATGTTTTTTGCAGGACAGACCTGAAGCAATTACTACCCAACACCATAGCTTTGCACCTAGCATGGTTCCGTCTTACGCTTGTGAAGCCTGCGCCGCTCTCAGCCCGCTCGCGTGAACCTAAAACAATAAGCTTGGCTTGATCAGCAACACCAGCTACGCATGAGTTTGCCAATGCAGACGACAAAGGCTTACCCAAGTTAGCGCCCGTATGGAATATCAGACGCCGATATATAACTGGTACTCCCGCAACGGTGAAAAGGCGTGGAGCCTTTATGGGGAGCTACGCCGAGTGACTTCTAATCCCCCAGAGCACATTGACAATAAAGTAACCGGCTACGGCTTTAACGAAACGGCTCGGGCTTCACTGGCAGTACAACTAAAGTGCTGGCGAAAATGCCGGGAAAATTGTGCCTGATCACTGAACCCCCAACGATATGCCAGCTCACCGATTGATAGGTGGCAGTGGGGATCACGTAGGCGTTGATATACAGCCTCCAATCGTTTCAGGCGAATCCATTCACCGAGACTGTAGGGCGTACTGAAAAATAATTTATGCAAATAGCGAACCGATAAGCCGCAGGCCTGAGCAATATGCTGCGGGTTTAGTTCAGCTGAACACAAGTTTCGGTCGATGTAGTGCTCGATACGCTGCAAATGCAGGGCAGCTAGACTCGAACTCTCACTATTAAGGACGCGCTCATCTTGGCGCAGAGCCATTAACAACGTCGAAAGCACCTGTTCCAGCAGCATATGACGGGCATCCGCATCGCATTCGTCGAAGCGCGCGGCACACATCGCCAGTTGATCAACAAAAATTCGTCCCAATCCACGCCGAGCCTCGAAACAGAAACGGGTGTAGCGCTCGGCTCCACGTATCTGTCCATGTAGCGCGCGCTCAGGCAGCTTGAATACCCAAAGGTCGTTGTCGCAGGAGTAGTGAAAACGATAAGGCGCATCGCCTCGCTCGAAGATGAACCCACCTGGCTTACAATGGAGCTCACGACCGTCTTGCTCGAAGTGTACTTCGGTAAGGCGCGGCACTGTTACAAGGTAACAGGGTTCAGTATCTTCGCTAACCTGGCTCTCGCTGCGCGAATAGCCTAGCTGACTGGAGCGCAGGCGCGATAACGCCAACGGCGTACTGCCCGTTTTCCAAATTTTCAGGCTGCCTTGGAAAATGGCGCTGGAATTGAACTCCAACGACAATGGAAAATATGTATTGCCGATGGCTTCGGCCCAACGCGATTGCCTTTCTCCCTCAGGCCAATACCGCGTAGACAATTGATCTGTCATGAAAGGTCCTCAATTTGTAGTTATTATGAGGGCGGCACCAACGGTGAATGCCGTCGGTGCCGTTGTTACACAATCCTTTGTTAAAAATCCCTGACGGTCAATGACCGGGAGTCAGTTCATATGTGGCCGAGGGATCCAGACTGACCCGCCAGCCCGGTGGAACAACGATGTTTGTGGTCGCTTCCTCAATCACACAGGGACCTTGAATAATCTGCCCTACTTCTATGCGGTCGCCGTTGTACACAGGCGTGTCCTGCCAATCGTCTTGCGCATTGAACAGCATCGGACGATGACCAGCCGGAATCGCGGCCGTTGCCTTGAGCGGGGTTGCAAGTTCAGGCATTGGTGGACGCTGTAACCGCGCGATCACCGAGCACTCTAGATTAACTAGTTCGACCGGGCTGTTAGGCTCACTGAAGGAAAACAGCGCCTTGTGCCGCTGGTGGAAGGATTCGCGCAGGGCCGCCAGGCTGCTACGGTCGAGCCGGTCGCAGCTCAGTTCGACGCTGCACTCGTGGATCTGTCCGAGGTAACGAATCTCCAGGCTGTACTGGCATTCAATACGATTGTCACCACCGAAACCATCGTCTCGCAGGTTCGTCATACCACGCTCGCGTAACTGCTGCAGGGCCTGGTTTAGTTGCTCCAAATCGACGAACTCGTCATCCAAACGCATCGGCAAAGTAGTCAGCTGATCATAGCGGATGTCAGAGAGAATCTGGCCGAAGGCGCACAGCCCCGAAGCCACCTTGGGAATCAGCACAACCTTGCTGCCGATTTCCTCAGCTAGTCGCATCACGTGCATGCCCGCTGCACCACCGGCACCGATCAGGGCGAAGTCACGGGGATCATAACCACGCTCAATGGACACGCGGCGGATACCACTAACCATGCTCAGGTTAACCAGGGTAATGATACCGACGGCCGCGCGCTCGACACTGATACCCAGCGGTTCGGCAATTTTACTGCGGATCGCATCGATCGCGGCTTGTCGATTTAGACGGATGCTGCCACCGAGCAGTGCACCATCAGCCAGATAACCGAGCGCCAGGTTAGCATCGGTTACAGTCGGCTCGACCCCACCCTTTCCATAACACACAGGCCCGGGGTTAGCCCCGGCACTGCGTGGACCGACCTGGAGCATGCCGAAGTCGTCAAGGTGGGCGATCGAGCCACCGCCGGCGCCAAGGGATTCCACCTGAATCATTGGCACGCCGATACGGTAACGGAGGAAGTCGCTGTCTTTGCTGAAGTTGGTGCGACCGCCTTTGCTAAGAGTGATGTCGAACGAGGTACCACCCATATCGACGGTGATTACGTTGTCGATACCGAATGGCTGGGCCACGCACAAGCCGGCTTGCGGGGCAGATGCCGGACCGGAGTTGATCGCGTTGACCGCCCGCTCACGCATTACCACGCCAGGAGCCAGACCTCCGTTGGACTGGAAATAGCGGGTAGGCTGCTGCGCGCCCAGCTCCTCGAACAGCGCGTCGATGCGTTCGATATAACGACCCATCACTGGGCTAAGGTAGGCGTTGACCACGGTTGTCGAGGTGCGTGTGTATTCGCGAATCTGCGGGAACACCTCGTGGCCGCTGCAGACAAATACGTCAGGTAAAGCCGCACGCACCATAGCCATAGCGCGCTGCTCGTGACTAGGGTTGCGCACCGACCAGACGAAGGAGATCGCCACCGCCTGCACCTGTTGTTCGCGGAAGTAGTCGATGGCGGCATGAATCGCCGCCTCGTCTAGCGGGCTGAACTCGCTGCCGTCACTGATAATACGCCCGCCGATTGGACGGCGCAGGTGGCGCGGCACTAACATATGCGCCGGTGGATAAGTGGCGTCATAGCGATGGCCATCTTCTTTGTGGCCAAGGCGAATTTCCAGGCTGTCTTCATGGCCATCGGTACACAGCAGGCCCACCTTGACCCCGGTCTTTTCGATCAGTGCGTTGAGCGCCACAGTCGTCCCGTTGATGCACAGATCGCAGTCGGCAATGATCTCGGCTGGTGTACGGCCGAGGGCATCGGCGATTTGCGCCAGACCGTTGCGTATGGCCAGGGTGCCGTCATGTGGGGTGGACGGCGCCTTGAACAACTGCACGTTGCCCTGATGGTCGGCGAGGATGAAATCAGTGAAGGTGCCGCCGGCATCGATGCCCAGGCGATATTGTTGTTTGCTCATTTTCGAATTCTCTGCATTGCTCAAAGGGGCTGTGCTCAGTGCGCGGCTCGGTGTGCGTGGGTTGCGGCTTCATCGAGTTGGCCGTTGCCGTCAATCACTACGCCGTATTCAAGGCGCGCGCCGTCAATCGAGACCAAGCCGTTGCGCACATCGGCTAGAACCGTGGCCAGCGGACGACGTAGTGGGTCGCCATAGCCACCACCGCCCGGGTTGACGTTGATTACGCGCTCACCTGGTTGTGCGGTCAGCAGAGTGTTCTGGATGTAATGGTCTTCCTCACCGTCGACATGTCTATGGATCAAGCGGCCGAGCTTGGGCTCGAGCAGAACATTCTTCGCCCCTGCCGCACCGGCGGTAGGCAGCTGCCGGCCCTCACCGAAACCGACCACGGTCATGGCGTGCTTCAGCGGCTCGAGCTCCAGGCGAGTACCAGAGCCACCGCGGAATTCACCGGCGCCACCACTGTCGGTCATCAGGCTGTAGCGGTGTATCAGTACCGGATAGGAGTACTCAAGCAGTTCGATATCGCCGGACGTCAGCGCGCCGAAGCAGCACAGCGGGCCGCAAGCAGGCCAACCATCCATAGCCTTGTTAGCGCCAGCGCCGGAGATGACCGAGGCCAGCACCATGGTCACATATTCATCGTTGTTGTTGCGTGGGTCGTGCCCAGCGATATTGATCCCGCTGGCATGCCCCCAGGAGGCGGTCACACGCTCCGGAGCCGCCTGTTCAAGGGCCAGACGCACGGCATCGGCGAGGGTTTCCATCGGAGTAGTGGTGCAGTTGACGTGCGGTGCCGGCTCCTGGGCGTTGCACAGAGTACCGGACGGGCCAAGGTCTACACTCACGCAGCGATAGAGGCCTTCATTGTAGGGCGGTGGCACCTGGGCGAACATCATCAGTCCGAGGTAAACCCCGGAGATCGAATTGCCCGCGTAGGAGTTGATGAAGTAAGGCACCTGCGGCGGGCTCTCTATCAGAACGTGCGCCTCGTCGCCGCGAATTTCCACCTGGGCAGTGATCGACAATTCTCCCAGACCATGACCGGAGTCTTCGAGAATGGCAGTGCCGCTGTAGAAACCGTCTGGCACATCACGCAACAATGCGCGCATATGACGGTCTGCCATATCTTTCAGCTCGGTAATGCACGCTCGGACCTGGTCGACGCCATAGCGATCGAGCAACTCGATCAGGTGACGCTCGCCCACGCTGCAAGCACCGTACTGGGCATTCAGATCGCCTTCTTGATAGGCGCGGGCGCGCATGTTGGTCAGCAGCAGGTTGATTACGTCTTCCCGGCGCTGGCCCTGGGCCCACAACTTGACAGGCGGGATGCGCAGGCCCTCTGCGTAGATTTCTTTTGCGTCCGGGTTGTAGCCGGCCGGTACCGGGCCGCCAATATCGGTCAGGTGGCCCTTGCAGACCGTCCAGAACACCAGCTCGCCCTTATAGAACACCGGTTTGTACATGCAGCAGTCGAGGATATGACTGCCCATGTAGGCTGGATCGTTATGATAAATAACATCGCCCTCGGCAATCTCATCACCGAAGAAGCCAGCAACGCATTTCATCGCTGGGATAAGCGAACCGAGATGAATAGGAAGGTCCTGGCCTTGCAGGATCATTTCCGGGAGGTGATCGAAGAGTGCGTTGGAATAGTCGTGGGCGAGGTTGAACACGCTCGAGCGACTGGTCTTTTCCAGCGTCAGGGTCATTTCTCGCTGGGCTGTTTCGAGCGCACCGCGCACGACTGCCAGGGTGATCGGGTCTACTATGTTCATGGGTCACCACAAATCTTGTTTTTGTCTGGGGAGGCGTGACGGATGTCTTGCCCACATCGCTAAGCTACGCGCGGGCCTAGCGGCTGGCTTGTCTTCAAGCGCACCGTTTTTTGGCCTGAAGTGAACTGTTTCTACTGGTGCATCTACTCAAGATCTAATGCCGGGAGGCCGGAACGCTGCGATCGGGTAGGAGGCGGCCTCACGGCCGCCGTCCTCCCACACCACCGTGCGTACGGTTCCGTACACGGCGGTTCAGGCCATGCGGTTAAGCCGATTGATCGTATCCAGTATCGAGACCAGTCAAAGTCTGTCCCATAGCTTCTTCGGCAGCGCCTGATTCATATGCGGCGCTCCTGAGTTCCACCACGGGCCTCGGCCATTGAAGGCCGACTTGCAGGCACGCTCCTCGCTCAATCCCAGGCGCATCAGGTTGCGCGCCCTCGTAGAGGGCTGCTTCCATTGCCGCCAGATGACACAGCGAAGTTTGTGCCTGACCCAGCCATCCAGCTCTTCCAGTGGACGCTTGCTCTGGCTGAGCTTGAAGTAGCCTGCCCAGCCTCGCAGCACCGGGTTTACCCGCTCGATGACATTCGCCATCTTGTGGCCCCGCACCCCTCGCAGCAGTTCCCTGAGACGGTCGCGCACACGGCGCAGGCTCATGGTTGCCACTCGCAGTCTAGGCTGCGAGTGCCAACTCATCCCATACCCCAGGTAGTCGCATTTCCACGACCCAGCCACGCGACTCTTGTCCCGATTCAGTCTCAGTTTCAGACGGTGATTCAGGAACCGCTCGACACTGGCCAGCACTCGTTCGCCAGCACGCGGACTACGGACATAAATGTTCGCGTCATCGGCATAGCGCACGAAGCGATGGCCTCGCCGCTCCAACTCACGGTCGAGTTCATCGAGCAGGATGTTCGACAGCAGCGGCGAAAGCGGGCCGCCTTGCGGCGCCCCCTCCTGCCGATGGCTGACAACCCCGCCCGACATGACGCCCGCTTCGAGGTAACGGCGGATGAGTCTGAGCACCTGTTTGTCTTCGACATGGCGCTCAACACAGAACATCAGGATGTCGTGGTTGACCCGATCAAAGAACTTCTCCAGATCGAGTTCCACGCAACACCTATGACCCGCCGCCACATGGGTGCGGGCCATCTCGACAGCCTGGTGAGCGCTTCTGCCCGGACGGAAGCCGTAGCTATAGTCCGAGAACAGCGGATCGAAGATCGGCGTGAGCTGTTGCAGCAGGGCTTGCTGGATCAGGCGATCCACGACACTGGGAATGCCCAGTTGCCGCATACCGCCCTGCGGTTTGGGAATTTCGACCGCCCGCACTGCCTGGGGATGGTATTCACCTGCCAGCAGCCTGACCTTCAGGATGGGCCAATACTGTTTCACGTAGCCTGCCAAGTCGGCGACCGTCATGCCATCGGCACCCGGCGCCCCCTTGTTGCTGACCACGCGCTGATACGCACGCTTGAGATTGAGCGGCGCAAGCACCCGCTCCATCAGCGTGTCCGGCTCCGCGTTCATCCACGTCACCGACGCCGCCGATACCTCTGCGCTGTCAGGCGTCATCCTCGGCCTCTGGCCGGGACTCGGGGTGACAGTCTTCTCTTGGAGAAATTTCTGCATTTCGGTTATCGACGAGACGCTGACGCCTACTGGCGGCATGACCTGTTCGGCCCTTGATGGCGTGGTTGACCGCCACTTACTACGGCCTCGGCTGACTTCTGCACGCCCATCCCGTCGCCTCTCGACAATCGGTAGCACAATGGCAAGCGTACAGATCTCCCAGGGTAATTCGCGCGACCTTCCTGCTTATGCCTGTCGGATCTACGTCGCAGCGTTCCGTGCAAGTATCGGGCTTTGGCGATTATGGCCACCTCACCCCGCTGCGCCGCCTCATCCGCTTCCTGTTCGTCAGGCCAGCATTTTGTCTCGGGCTTCCTTCAGATTCGCAGTCGCCCGCGACACCCTTGCCTTCAGCTAACACTTCCCCTTGCCGGGTGTGTAGAGGACTTTCACCTCCAAGTCGCCAGGCTCACCACCACAGTGAACCCGACAGCGCCAGTCACGGCGCTACGCGCCATGCCTGGCGCACCATAAAAAAACGCCAGCACATGGCTGGCGAAAATAGGAGCGTGAGTGGTTGCTAGGGGCGCTTATTGCCTCAGAAGTAGTAACCGATATTGGTATACAACTGGTTTTCCCAGCGTTCGCTACCGCCGGCGCCCAGGCTCTGGGTGTAGCTACCGCCACCGATGTAGGGATCGTGCTTGCCGTGCAACCACTCGACGGCGATCCATAGGTCTTTCAGCGAGAAAGATGTGCCAAGGATGAAGCGCTGGGAATCCTCGAAGCTGGACTCATCCTTGTCGAACAGGCTGTAGTTACCGTAAACCTTGACACCAGAGAGCCACCCGAGTGAGCCAGGAATGTCATAGCTGAGGTCGGCTACATAGAGGTTACCCTTGGCGGCAACGTTAAAGGTGCCGTCGAAGCTGCCGAAGCTAACCAGCTTGTCTCTGCCGGGATTCTCCGGGCTCATGTCCTGGCGAGTGGCTTGCAGTTGCACGCCCCAGGGGCCATTCTTGCCCGAGTAGTGGACTGCTAGGGCATTTCGGCGGCCGCTATCACGACTGTCCTGGTTCTGCAGCGTCGAGGTCAATGCCGAGGCGCCGATCTCCGACTGCCAGCTCCCAAGCTTTAGGTTGCGGGCCAGACGCCCGACTAAGATGTCGCGCTCGTGGTTATCGCTGCCGTCGACGACGTAGTCATCTGCCGTAGCAACACTGGTTGCATAGGTCCGCCCGCCGCGGCTTGTACCTTGACCCTGATCAGCCGGGCTTAGGTAGTAAGCGAGTTGGAAGTTCCAGTCATCCTGCTGCTGGATGTATTTAACACCAAGGTTCGCAATGTCTTCCAGGCCGATCACGCTGCCCAAGGTCAAGAAGAAAGTGCTGCCGGCATAGGGCAGCAGGCCGAACGGAATCTTGTTTAGTCCCACCTGAATCTGACGCGACTCATCGAACTTGTAGCCGATCCATGCATATTCGGCGAAGGCGATGTCACCGATCTTGTCGGTATAGTCGAAAGGGTAAGCGTCGCCATAGAAACGGTATTTAGCCGCGCCGATCCAACTATCGGAGTTGTAGGTAGCGGTGAGAAAGGCAGTATCGAAACTCAGCTTCTCGATATCCCGGTCGGGGTCGTAGTCGATACGCGCACGCACGGCGCCGCCAATGTCCAAGTTGTCATTGATAGCCACCGCACCTGCGGGTAGCGCGAGCGATGCCAACAATGGAAGTAATATGAGAGTTGCTTGTGGGTGCAGGTTGATCATTTTCATGAATTGGCTCTTAGCATTGTTAGTCTTTTTTTCAGCTACGCAGCACTAAGCCGCTGCGGTGTTGCGGCTTAGTTTTGGATCGGGTTTGGTAGCTGCAGCAAGTTGCCGGAGCCGAATACATCGGCCCGGTGGGCGCCGATATTGGTTTCAGCTGCAGCTGGTGCGGACAAACCAGCTGCGTTTGGCGCTGTTGAGTAGCAGCCAGTAGCTGGCGAACGCGCAGACAAAGGTCACCGGCGCTGAGAAGGTCGCCAGCGTTGCTCCGCCGAAATTCAGCAGCACTATCCCCAGGCCAGCGGCAAAGAACCAGGCGATCAAGCCGCACGGGTTGAAGGCGTTGACTCGTTCGAGAGCGAATTCAATATTGCCCTCGAACAGCTGGGTATATTTCGGCGAGAAAATATGCGCCAAAGCGATCGCTACCCAAGCCACTACAAAGATGCTCTGGTATGCCAGGGCTTGCAGAATGTAGCTGAACACATTGAGCAACATCATTGTGTAGACCACGATGCCAACTACTACGGCCCATGCCATATAAGGCACAGCCGCCAAGCCAAAACGGCCGAAGAACGCATGCATGTTGCTAGCGGCCATGAAGAAATTTGCGGTATTGATACGGGTCTGGCTGACCCAAACGAACAACAACCCCCAGATACCCATCAGCTCGACAATGGCCAGCACCACCGAGACCTCAGACAGGCCGCCCTCTGCGGGAATGGTGGCGGCGAGAAAGATGCCGACCAGACCGTTAATAAGAAAGGTGAAGATATAGAATGGTAGGCCGAAGTTAAATTTAGCGTGGTAGCTGGCGTCCTGCTTACGACCGAAGCGTGCGTAGTCCCAGGTGTACATCATGAGAATCCACACTCCCATGAAATAGGTGAAACAGTCCCACCAGCCATTACTTACTGGCCCGCTCTCAGGCCCCATTTCCAACCAGGCAGAACTGTAGCCGTATTCACCGACGGCCATCGCTACTACGGCAATCAGACCAATCAGGTAGAGCGGCAGCAGCACGCCATTGAACTTATCCAGCCAGGTCTGCACGCTACCGAACACCAGTGGCACGCTGTATAGCACCACTATTAGGTAGGCTTGATTGAGCGTGATGTCGGACACGTAGTGTTGGATAGCAATGGCGATCACCGAGCCTTCAAACACGCTGTAGTAGATCGCCGTGGCGAAGAAAATCAGGGTGGCCAGTGCTGCGCCGGCGCGTCCGAATAGCACCCGGGAGAAGAGTGCGACCGATAATCCGGTCTTAATGGCGTAGCGGGCAATGACCCCGTTGATGGCCGCATAAGTTACGACCGACAAGAGTAAGCCGATTATGGCATTCATCGTACCAAAGCTCATTGCCAGGGTGGCGGACACCACCAGCCAAAACATAGCACTGCAGATGGCCCACCAAGCCATCGTCAGTGAGCCTTTGCTCATGCGGTGTTCTTCCGGAACCGCGACGGTGCTGTAGTCGATACTATCGACCTGTTTTTTGATGTTTCCGGCCATGGCTCTTCTCTTGTTTTTGTAATGAGTGGAGTCATGATCATAAGTACTTCAGGCGGGCGACCACTTGCTGCTGAGCGCACTCTCTTTTGTCATACCTGAAGCTTCTTGCTCTCTGGAAGATGGCCCACCCAGACGAAACTCCTCCAGCGGAAAGCGATGAGAAAATCTCTCAGGCTGTCCAAGTCAGAATAAAAGACCTCAATGACGCTATGGCTTACATCTCTTTCCGAGAGAGCGTTATTAGCGAGCGAGTCACCTAACAACACCTACACTCAGCGTGATAGCCAGACAGACAACATAGCGCTTAAACGTTTCAAGCCAGTAGGACTACAAGCAAAGCACTCAATGACGGGCTCGAGGCCGATTCAATCTCGGCACAACCACCCTAAGCCAGCAACCAGCACTACATGCTACAAGAAGTCAAAACCGGGTACAAAACCGGGTACAAAGAATAACGAAAACAACCAGAATGCCTAAGCTCAAACGCTCAAGCATCAGACTTACCGCATAACGTGTAAGTCAAAAAATTGTCTTTCCCGCACGTCAACTCTATGTTTCAAATGCATTAGCCCTGAAACCCGCACGCCACTTGAGTATGCACGCATAGCACAATTCTATAGGTATTGCAACACATTCCTTTAGGGCTTCAGATCACTTGCTGCAACTGCGGCACGACCTCGAACAAGTCACCCACTAGACCGTAATCCGCCACCTGAAAAATCGGCGCCTCTTCGTCCTTGTTGATTGCCACGATGACCTTGGAGTCTTTCATCCCGGCCAGGTGCTGGATGGCACCGCTGATGCCGACGGCGATGTACAGCTGCGGCGCGACGATCTTGCCGGTCTGGCCAACCTGCATGTCGTTGGGCACGAAACCGGCGTCGACCGCAGCGCGCGAAGCACCGACGGCGGCGCCGAGCTTGTCGGCCAGGGCATACAGGTGCTTGAAGTTGTCGCCGTTCTGCATGCCGCGACCGCCGGAGACGACGATCTTGGCCGCGGTCAGTTCCGGACGATCGGACTTGGCCAGCGCCTCAAAGACGAAGGCCGAGATGCCGGCGTCGCCGCCAACGGCCACGGCTTCCACGACAGCACTGCCGCCTTCGCCGGCCACCGGATCGAAACCGGTGGCACGCACGGTGATCACCTTCACCGCCGCCGAAGACTGCACGGTGGCGATGGCGTTACCGGCGTAGATCGGCCGCTTGAAAGTGTCGGCGCTTTCCACGGCGATGATTTCGGAGATCTGGTCGACGTCCAGCTGGGCGGCGACGCGCGGCAGGATGTTCTTGCCGTTGCTGGTGGCGGCGGCGAGGATGTGGCTGTAACCCTTGCCCCCTGCTTCTTGAACAAGAGCAGCTACCAGCGGCGCAACGTTTTCCGGCAGCTGATGGGCGAAGGCGGCGTTGTCGGCCACCAGCACCTTGGCCACGCCGGCGAGCTTGGCAGCCGCTTCGGCGGCGGCGCCACAGGCGGCACCGGCAACCAGGAGGTGGATGTCGCCACCGATCTTCTGCGCAGCGGCCACGGTGTTGAGAGTGGCCGGCGCCAGGGCGGCATTGGTGTGTTCAGCGATAACCAGGATAGTCATTTAGATTACCTTCGCCTCGTTCTTCAGTTTCTCGACCAGTTCCGCCACCGACTTGACCTTGATGCCGGCCTGGCGGGCAGCCGGCGCTTCGACTTTCAGGGTCTTCACGGTGGACGCGGTGGCAACGCCCAGGGCGTCCGGGGTGAGCACCTCCAGCGGCTTCTTCTTGGCCTTCATGATGTTCGGCAAGGAGGCGTAGCGCGGCTCGTTCAGACGCAGGTCGGTGGTGACGATCGCCGGCAGGTTCAACGCCACGGTCTGCAGGCCGCCGTCGATCTCGCGGGTCACGTTGACCTTGTCGCCCGCCACTTCGACCTTGGAGGCGAAGGTGCCTTGGCCGAAGCCGGTCAGCGCGCCGAGCATCTGGCCGGTCTGGTTGTTGTCGCTGTCGATGGCCTGCTTGCCGAGGATCACCAGCTGCGGCTGCTCCTTGTCGACCACGGCCTTGAGCAGCTTGGCCACGGCCAGGGAGTTCAGCTCGTCAGCACCCTCTTCCTTGACAGCCTCGACCAGGATGGCGCGGTCGGCACCGAGGGCCAAAGCAGTACGCAGCTGCTCTTGCGCCGCCGTCGGGCCGATCGACACCACGACGATTTCACTGGCAACGCCCTTCTCTTTCAGGCGTACGGCTTCTTCCACGGCGATTTCGCAGAAGGGGTTCATCGACATCTTAACGTTGGCGAGATCGACGCCGCTGTTGTCCGCCTTGACGCGAACCTTGACGTTGTAATCGACCACACGCTTGATCGCTACGAGGACTTTCATAAAGGCTCCATGGGAAAAATTGCCCCGGCAAGCTGGCTGGCCGGGGCATGGCAGGTTCAGCGTTCACCAAGCTGTTCGATGATGCCTTGTGCCTTCAACTCGGCCAGGCGCTCATCATCGAGACCCAACTGGCGCTTGAGCACCTCATCGGTATGCTCACCCAGCATCGGCGCGGGGCGCAGGTACTCGACCGGTGTGCGAGACAACTTGATCGGACTGCCGACCGTGACGAAGTCGGCTTTCAAGGGATGGGGAATGTTGACCAGCATGTTGCGCGCCAGTATCTGTGGTTCGTCCAGCGCCTGGGCAATGCTGTTGATGGCCCCTACCGGTACGCCCTGCGGGTGAATGCGCCCTACCCACTCATCGGCGAGCCCTCCGAGAAAGTGACGCGACAGGATGGCAACGATCTCCTCGCGGTTGCTGACTCGGTCGGCGTTGCGCGCGAAACGCGGATCTTTCGGCAGCTCTGGCAGGCCGATGGCGTCGCACAGTGCGACGAACTGTGAGTCGTTGCCGCAGGCAATGATGAAGTCGCGATCACTGGCGCGAAACACCTGGTACGGCACAATGTTGGCGTGGGCGTTGCCATAACGCCCGGGCGGCTTGCCGGAAGCCAGATAGTTCTGGCTCTGGTTGCACAGTGTGGCGACCTGAACATCCAGCAACGCCATATCGATATGTTGACCAAGCCCGGTCTTTTCTCGGCTGAGCAGCGCAGCTTGGATAGCCACCGTCGAGTACAGGCCGGTCATCAGGTCCGCGAAGGCAACGCCTACCTTTTGCGGGCCGCCACCGGGCAGATCGTCGCGCTCGCCGGTGATGCTCATCATTCCACCCATACCCTGAATGATGAAGTCGTAACCCGGTTCTGCGGCGCGCGGCCCGGTCTGGCCGAAACCCGTCACCGAGCAATACACCAGGCGTGGATTGAGCGCAGCGAGGCTAGCGTAATCCAGCCCGTACTTGGCCAAGGAACCGGCCTTGTAGTTCTCGATCAGTACGTCGCAACTGGTAGCCAGGGCCCGCACCATTTCCTGCCCCTCGGGGCTGGCGATGTTTAGCGCCACCGACAACTTGCCGCGATTGGTGGACTGGTAATAAGAAGCCTCGCCGGTGGACTCGGCGTTCTGCCCCTTCATCCATGGCGGCCCCCAGCCACGGGTGTCATCACCCGCGCCCGGCCGTTCGATTTTGATCACTTCGGCACCCAGATCGGCCAGAGTTTGGCCGCACCAGGGACCAGCCAGAATGCGGCTCAAGTCGAGCACGCGATACCCAGTCAAAGCACCCATTTCATTTCACCTTTGCTTGCGCGCACTTACACACGCTCCATCACCATGGCGAGGCCTTGGCCCACGCCGATGCATAGGCTCACCACAGCGTAGCGTTTGCCGCTCTGTTGCAGCGCGCGAGCGGTGCTCAGGGCCAGGCGCGCACCGGATGCACCTAATGGGTGGCCGACGGCGATGGCGCCACCGTGTGGGTTTACCCGCGGGTCGTTGAACGCAACACCCAGACCTTTCAGGCAGCCCAGCACCTGGCTGGCGAACGCTTCGTTGATCTCGATAATGTCCATATCCGCCAGGCTGAGCTGCGCGCGAGCCAATGCCTTATGAATAGCCTCCACCGGGCCGACGCCCATAATGCGCGGGGCCACACCCACGGCGGCGGCCGACAGAATGCGCGCCATCGGAACCAAGCCGTGCCGTTCGCCCGCCGCGGCCGAGCCAATCAGCAATGCCGCCGCGCCATCGTTGACGCCTGATGCGTTGCCGGCGGTAACCACACCACCTTCGGAGAGAGGATTCAGGCGAGCCAAAGCGATCAGGTCCGATTGCGGGCGCGGGTGCTCGTCCTGCTCCACCACATTGGGTGGCGTCTTGCGCCCGGTGGGCACGCTGACCGCGAGCAGTTCTTCCTGAAAGAAACCTGCGCTACGTGCGGCTTCATAACGGGCCTGAGAGCCGGCAGCAAAGACGTCGGCCTCAGCACGGGAGATGCCGTACTCCTGAGCCACGTTATCGCCCGTTTGCGGCATGCTGTCGTTGCCAAACTCGGCGACGATCTTCGGGTTGGGAAAACGGGCGCCAATGGTACTGTCGAACACCGTCAGTTCGCGGCTATAGGCCGCTTCTGCTTTAGCCATGACAAAGGGTGCACGGGACATACTCTCCACCCCGCCGGCGACAAACAGTTCGCCTTCGTTACAGGTCACTGCGCGGGCGGCATCGATCACCGCCGCCAGACCACTGGCGCACAGGCGGTTAACTGTCTGCCCAGGTACGGTCACGGGCAAGCCTGCAAGCAGTGCGGCGTGACGCGCGATGTTGCGGCTGTCCTCCCCTGCCTGGTTGGTATTGCCCAGAATCACGTCCTCGATGGCTTCGCCAGGGATGGCGTGGCGAGCGAGCAATTCGTGGATCACATGGGCGGCGAGGTCGTCTGGGCGTACCGAAGCGAGTGCGCCGCCGTGGCGGCCAAATGGCGTGCGCAGTCCCGCGAAGATGTAGGCGTCGAGCATGGGAAAATCCTAGCGTTGAGGTTCAGTCGGGAGTGGTTCGTTGTGACGCAATGAAAGGCCCAAGGCGGCCCGTCGCCGCAGCCAGGGACCCGGCCGATAACGGGGATCGCCCGTCAGTTCGGTCATGCGTTCAAGAGTGGTGAGCAAACGCTTGGGCCCGACACTATCGCCCCAGGCCAGCGGACCTTGCGGATAACCAAGACCACGGCGCACGCCTTCATCCAGGTCATCGACACTGGCGATACGCTGCTGAACGATATCGCCCGCCAGGTTGACGATCATGGCCAGTACCCTTTGGGCCACAAAGCCGACACTGTCATTGATCACACTGACGCCCACGCCATCGCGGCCCAACAGCGCATGGGCGGCATCGCGCATGTCGGCATGGGTAGCGGGATTTAGCATCAGCGTGCGGTAGCGGGCGATATCCAGCAGCGGGTCGATGCACACCGTGCGCTCAGGATCGGTGCCAAACAGGCCGACGGCGCCGGTGGCATCCAGACCGTAAGGTGCCAGCAAACACAGGGCCTCGCTGCTTGGGACCGTGCCCTCTTCGACCCGCGCGCCCACCTGCTGAAGAAGCTCGGTGAAACGTGCACGATCCTCGGGGTTTTCAGTGCCAAGCCAAACCGGCGGAAATGCTTCCAGCGCAGGTACTGCCTGTGCGGCGGGTGGATCGATCATCTGGCCGTCGGCGTATCGGTAAAACCCACGCCCGACCTTGCGCCCGACGTAGCCGGCATCCAGCATCTGGCGTGTTAGCGCTGCAGGCCGATACCGCGGTTCCTGGTAGAACTGGTTGTAGATCGACTCAATGACTGGATGGGAAACATCAAGAGCCGTCAGATCAAACAGCTCCAAGGGCCCCATGCGAAAACCCAGACCCTCGCGCAGGATACGGTCTACCTCGGCGGGTTCGGCTACGCCTTCCTTGAGAATTTGCAAAGCCTCAGTGCTATATGCACGGCCGGCGTGATTGATGATGAACCCTGGTGTGTCCTTCGCCCGAATACCCCTATGCCCCATGCGGGCAGCCAGGGCTCGGAGGCTGTCGCCTACCTGCGGGTCAGTCGCCAGACCATCGATGACTTCCACCACTTTCATCAGCGGCACAGGGTTAAAAAAATGAAAGCCAGCGATGCGTTGGGGAAGTCGGCAATTGCGAGCAATGCTGGTGACGGAGAGCGATGAGGTGTTGGTAGCCAGAATGCAGTCATCGGCAACCACGGCTTCCAACTCGGCGAGCAAGCCCTGCTTGGCGTCGAGGCGCTCGATAATGGCTTCCACTACCAGGTCGACGTCGCTCAGTTCCGTAAGGGCGCTCGCCACTTGCACGCGGGAGAGCGTGGCCAGCGCATCGGCGTTGGCAATCTTGCCTTTGTCGACCAGCTTGTCCAACGTGCCTTTCAAGCTTTCGCGGGCGCCCTGCGCAGCGCCTTCGCGACTATCAAACAGCGTGACGCGAATGCCCGCCTGAGCGGCGATCTGAGCAATACCTGTACCCATGACTCCGGCGCCAACAACCGCCATCCGGTTAATTTCACGTGTCATCGCTCATTCTCCTGAGAAGATCGCTTTGCGTTTTTCCAGGAAGGCTTGAGCGCCCTCTTTCTGGTCGCTCGAATCGAATAGCAATTGGAAGGCCTTGCGCTCCAACACCAGCGCGCTCTCCAGCGGCAGGTCAGCACCGGCCAGCATCACTTCTTTGATCTGCGCGACGGCTAGCGGCGGCAAGGCGGCGATTTCAGTGGCCAGCTCTAGTGCACGGACAATGGTCTGCTCGTCGCCCACCACTTCACTCAGCATGCCCATGGCCAAGGCTTGCTGGGCCGAGACCAAGCACCCGGTAAGGGCAATGCGCATTGCCTGGAACTTGCCGACCGCGCGGATCAGACGCTGAGTACCGCCGGCGCCCGGCATCAGGCCGAGTTTGACTTCTGGCTGGCCAAAGCGCGCCGACTCGCCGGCGACGATGATGTCGCAGTGCATGGCCAGCTCACAGCCGCCGCCAAGGGCGAAACCATTCACTGCAGCGATGACCGGCTTGGGGCAGCGGGAGATGGCTTCCCACAGCAGCTCGGTATGGCGCAGGTACATTTCAATCGGGCGCGCTTGGGCAAACTCGCGGATATCGGCTCCGGCCACAAAACAGGTGTCACCGCCGGTAAGTACAATCGCCCGCACCTGCCCATTGCGAGCCAGTGCCCGAAAGTGCTCGGCGAGTTGTTCACGCACCGCGCTATTGAGCGCGTTCTTGGCTTCTGGCCGGTCGATGCGTACGACGGCAACGCCGTCTTCTCGAATTTCCAGGTTCACTACAGATTCAGGTTCGTGACTCATACCCACCTCTAAACACGTTTCGCTATACGAAATTGCATTTCGTATTTACGAGATATCATAGGTAGGGTCGCGAATTCATGTAAATCAGAAATCTGAACTATTTTATTATTTCTTTATTAATCAATATATTATCTATCTAAAAATGAGCGTTTTGCATTTCATCTCGGCTCAAATATAATTTCGCCTGACGAAACGTACTTTTATTTGCTTGCAATTTCCAAAAATGAGGTTCTACCATGGCACGCAACAAAGCGGATCAGCAGAAGGCTGAGAGCAGCACTGGAGCGGATGAAATCGCTTTACTGAAGATGGGCATGCTCGACCCGGCCAGTGCGTCGAGTGAGGACGAAACCAGCGGCCAGTTCGTGACTGCGCTGGCACGTGGGCTGGAGCTGATGCGGTGCTTTACCCCGCGCGACAACGTGCTGGGCAATCAGGAACTGGCGCGGATGACCGGGCTACCCAAGCCGACCGTGACGCGCTTGACCAACACCCTGATGCGCCTTGGCTGCCTCAAGCGTGAGGTGCACTCGGGCAAGTACCAGCTGGATGTCGGTGTGCTGGGGTTCGGCTACGCCATGCTGTCGAATCTGTCGATTCGCTCGGTGGCGCACCCGCTGATGGAAGAGCTGGCCAATCACGCTCAAGCCGCAGTGGCAATGGCGGCCCGGGATCGCCTGCAGATGGTTTACCTGGACGTCGTTCAGGGCCAAGGCAATACCACGATGCGGCGGCAGATCGGCAGCTACTTGCCACTGGCGCAAAGCTCGGCGGGACGCGCATGCCTGGCGGCGATGCCAGAGAGCGAGCGAGAGTTTCTCCTCGACCACATGCGCCAACGCGAAGCAGCACAGTGGCCGGTGATCCGCAAGGGCCTGGATCGCGCGTTTCGCGATTACACCGATTACGGCTTTTGCCTATCGATCGGCGAGTGGCACCGCGACGTCAACTCAGTCGCCGTGCCGCTGTTACACCCGCAGTTCGGGTTACTGACCTTCAACTGCGGTGGACCGAGCTTCCAGCTTCCACGGGACAAGCTCACTGACGATATCGGGCCTCGCCTGATCAACATGGTTAACAACATCGGCGCCGCCGCTCGGTAACCCTTCAGGGTGACGGTGCACCGTACTACATCGGCCCACTTCCGGGCCCAGAGGAGCGCACATGATCCGTGATACCGAAACCCTGCAGATTCTGCTGGATTCTCTTCGCCAGTTCGTCGGTGAGGTACTGATTCCTCGGGAAAACGAGGTGGCTGAAACGGATGCGATCCCTAAGGACATCGTCGATCAGATGCGCGAGATGGGCCTGTTCGGGTTAACGATTCCGGAAGCCTATGGCGGCCTGGGCGTGACTATGGAGGAAGAGGTAAACATCGCCTTCGAGTTGGGTCGCACCTCACCGGCTTTCCGTTCCTACATCGGCACCAACAACGGCATTGGCTCAATCGGCATTTTGCTTGACGGTACAGAGGAGCAGCGCAACCAGTACCTGCCGCAACTGGCAAGCGGCGAGCTGCTCAGCTCGTTCTGCCTGACCGAGCCAGATGCCGGCTCCGATGCGGGCTCGTTGAAAACCAATGCTGTGCGTGACGCTGACAGCTACATCCTCAACGGTACCAAACGTTACATCACCAACGCGCCACACGCGGGCATTTACACGGTGATGGCCCGTACCAACCCGGAAATCAAAGGCGCCTCCGGTATCAGCGCCTTTATCGTTGAGCGCGGCACACCCGGCGTGTCGCTGGGCAAGACGGACCACAAGATGGGCCACAAAGGCGCCCATACCTGCGACGTGATCTTTGAAAATGCGCGAGTGCCCGCCAGCCAGTTGATAGGCGGCGTCGAAGGCGTTGGTTTCAAGACCGCGATGAAGGTGCTGGATAAGGGCCGCCTGCATATCGCTGCACTGAGTGTCGGCGCAGCCGAACGCATGCTGGACGATGCCCTGCACTATGCGCTGGACCGCAAACAGTTCGGCCAGCCCATCGCGGAGTTCCAACTGATCCAGGCGATGCTGGCTGATAGCAAAGCCGAAATCTACGCGGCCCGCTGCATGGTGCTGGATGCCGCGCGCAAGCGCGACGAGGGCAAGAACGTCAGTACCGAAGCCTCCTGCGCGAAGATGTTCTCCACCGAGATGTGCGGTCGTGTCGCCGACCGCTGCGTGCAGATCCACGGTGGCGCCGGCTACGTCAGCGAGTACGCCATTGAGCGCTTCTACCGTGACGTGCGGCTGTTCCGTATCTACGAAGGCACCACACAGATTCAGCAGGTGGTTATCGCCCGTAACATGATCCGCGAAGCGCAGCGGTGACACGGCACCTGCTCTGACACCAGTTGGGCTCCAGTCGCGCCGAGACTCAATAGCGCCACATCCTGGCTTCAAGGTAGTTGTTCGACATGAGTGCGTGTTCCACTGGTGTGGTCCCGAAAGCCTCAGCCTGCGAGCTTCCCGTCAACCTACCCCCAGATGAACTGCGGGGTAGCTGCACGAAACTGGAATTCCAACTACGCCACAGTAGGTCGCACAGCACAGTGCAGGCGCTGCCAGCGGCAACGATGAGGCTATAGGGAAAAGTCGAGCTGGCAATACCAGCAAGATTCACCTGGCGGTGGACGCCCACGGCTTGCCCATCGAGTTTGAAATCACAGGTGGCCAAATCAATGACTGCACTCAGGCACCCGCGTTGATTTCCAAGCTCCCGGCGGCAGAAACCATCGTCGCGGATAAGGGCTATGACAGCGAGAGAATCCGGGAGCAGGTTGAGCTACAAGGGGCCAAGGCCGTGATCCCGAGAAAGCGTAACTCCGTGAAAGGCAACGCGGATCTGGACAGAGGTCTTTACCGCAATCGGCACCTGGTGGAAAACGCCTTTGCCCGGCTGAAGCATTACCGGGCGGTGGCATCTCGATTCGACAAGCTCAAGAGAAATTACGAGAGCGTGGTGGCCATGGCCTGTGCCTTCCTATGGCTACCCATGTGAAATGGCAACAGCCCCTAGCGGTACTTAGCAACTGTTGATCGCCGGTGCGCCGGTAAATGGCGGGCTGATTGGAGAAATAATTTCTACATATAGGCGATTTACAGCGTGTTTATCGCCTTCTGTATCTCTCCTATTCTCTCTCGACTGCTCTGCTGCATTGATTGGCTGAGCCCGGACTGACCGCATGGTTAGCCCTAATCGCGCTAAACCCAACCTGAATAGAGGATCACTCCATGCCCGTTGTACGAGTCAGCTGGTTCGAAGGAAAAGACCACGCCGCGAAGGAAGCTGTCGCTGCAGAAATCACCCAGAGCATCGTGAAAAACACCGGTACCGATGCCAATTACATCTACGTCATTTTTGAAGACGTGGCGCCATCGGATTGGGCCGGTGCAGGCAAGCTGTTCGGCGACGATCCGAAGAAGACCTAAGGTCATTCGGCGTTAATGGCCAGTGGGCTGCAAGGAGTGTTACATCTTCTTTGCAGCCCGGGCTTGGCTCTTTTGTGCTGGGTAGCCGGACTCCCAGTCGACCTGCTCAAACTGTTCGACCAGAAAATTGATAAATGCCCGCACCTTGGATGCCAGGTGTTTGCGGGTTGGGTAGACGGCATAAATACCCAGTTCTACCGAGCGATACTCCGGTAGCAACTCCACCAGATCACCCCGCCGAAGATCCTCACTTACCATAAAGCTTGGCTGCAGCAAAATGCCGCCAGCAGTCAACGCAATAGATCGGCATGTATCACCGTTATTGCAGCGAATGACCGAACGCGTGTTGACCTTATGCTCGCCATCGGGCCCGGTAAAACTCCATTCGTTCCCACTGGAAAAGTTGCTATAGGCAATCACCCGGTGCTCGGCCAGGTCTTGCGGCACTTCTACTGGTGCATGGCTTTTGATGTAGCTCGGGGCTGCACACAGGCGCATCCGCGTGCTGGCAAACCGGCGCCCCACCAGTGAAGAGCTTTCCAACCGGGCGATGCGCACCGCGACGTCATACCCCTCCTCCACCAAATCGACCTGGCGATCGTTCAGGCTGATATCCAGCTCAATCTTCGGGTTTTGCTCCAAAAAGGCAGTCCACAGCGGCGCCAGGTGCAACACACCAAAACTCACCGGCGCATTGACCCGCAGCACGCCGGCAGGCTCATGGTTGCCCGAAGAAACAGCGCTTTCCGCCTCCCCCATCAACGCCAGCACTTCCCGCGCTTGCTGGTAGAAAACCCGTCCTTCTTCGGTCAGTGATAAGCGTCGCGTGGTGCGTTGCAGCAGGCGTACGCCCAGGCGTTCCTCCAGCGCATTTACATGCCTGGAAACGGCGGCCTTGGACATTTCCAGCGCATCGACGGCACCGACAAAGCTGCCCTTGTCGACCACGGCGCAAAACACCTGCATCTCCAACGCGCGATCCATTATTGCCTCACTTATCGGAACTATAAGTCACATTAAATCATGTTTATCTCGTAAATCGAATCTTTAAACTGGATCCCATCACACACAGCACGAGGCAAAAGACATGAACATTACCCTTATCGGTACCGGCAACATGGGCTCGGCTTTCGCTCAACAGTTGTCCCAGTTTGGACACCATGTTCGTATCACCGGCCGTGATCTGGACAAGGCGCACGCCCTCGCCGCGCAGCATCAAAACGTCGAAGCATTCGCCGCTGATCAGGCCCTTGGCCAGAACGAAGTGGTGATCGTCGCCACTGCTTACCAGGACGCCTTAACCGCGCTGAAAAGTCTGGGCAGTCTCGAAGGCAAAGTGGTCATCGACATCACCAACCCGCTGACAGCCGACTACATGGGTCTGACCATCGGCCACAGCACCAGTGCAGCGGAGGAAATCGCCAAGGCGCTGCCAGGTGTGGAGCTGGTCAAGGGCTTCAACACCCTGTTCGCCCAAGTGCTGGCCAGCGGTCCCACATTTGCCAACGAGCAGCAAGGCAGCGTGTTCCTGGCCAGCGATAGCGCACGAGCCAAACAAACCGCCGTTGCTCTTGCGCAAAGCCTGGGTTGGAAAACCGTGGATGCCGGCGGTTTGGTAAACGCGCGTTATCTGGAAGCGTTGGCCGGGTTGAACATCTACCTCGGCTATGGCGCAGGGCTCGGCACGCAGATCGCGCCGGTCTGGCTCAATCGTTAATTCCCACTTACCCAATGCCTGGCGCCACGGCCGAAACAGCTGTGGCCCCGGGCAACCCACACTCCCCGTATTGGAAAACACCCATGACCGCCGCTAGCCGCACCCTCCCCTATGCCGCCCTGGTACTACGCCTAATCCTTGGCGTGATGTTTCTCGCTCATGGCCTGACCAAGCTGCTGGTGTTCACCCCGGCCGGCACAGCAGGTTTCTTTGAGTCCGTTGGCTTCTCCGGCTTTCTTGCCTATCCGGTCATTGCCTTTGAAGTGGTCGGCGGCCTGTTCCTGATCCTTGGTGTACTCGCTCGCTGGGTAGCGGCCCTAGCCACCGTGCAACTGCTGGTGGCAGCAAGCGTGCACTTCGGTAATGGCTGGAGCTTCACCAACGCCAATGGTGGCTGGGAATACCCGGTCTTTCTGGCATTCACTGCACTGGCCTTGGCGCTGCTGGATGACGGAGCCTTCGCCTTGAAACGTTCAGCACGTAACTAACCGCTCGCTGCTTTCGGCCAGGTTGCCTTTGCCGGGTTCTCGCCAAACTTGGCAAGGGTAAAATCCAGAAAGCTTTTCAGCCTTGGTGTCATGCCCCGGTCCGGCGTACGCAGCACATGAAAGGGTCGAGTGGGCATGGGATATCGAGGCAGTTGGACGATCTATCCGCTTGGCTTTCAAGTCTTAAATAAACAAGGTAATCCCCCGGCTTAGCCGAGGGACTCCTTGAGGTTGACCGTGTGATGCGGTCATCAGGAACCTTCTATCTCGACCAAGAGATAGGGGTACCCAATGAGAGATTACCAAAGCCTTGCTCACACGAAGTGGGACTGTAAGTACCACGTTGTATTCATCCCGAAGAGGCGTAAGAAGGCGATCTTCGGAGCGATCCGCAAGCACCTGGGGGGAGGTGCTACATGAGTTGGCGAGGCAGCGTGAGTGCCGGATCGTGGAGGGTCACTTGATGCCAGAGCCGAGCCCGAACGATAATTTCAAGATGGAGCCGGACTAATGCGACGCGTCGTTCAGCCGACGCGTATCCGGACTTTCAATCCGTAATTCACTAACCCACCGACTTCAGTCGGTGGTTGTTTAGTGCTACCACCGGCGTAGACGAACTGATGATTGATGCGCGCATCTACGACCCGACGGCGCGTTGCCGTTCGTATCAACTGGCAGCGGAATCGATTGGAGATCTGCTCACTCACTGACAGCGTGCGCGCCGGTGACCTTCAGGTCACCCGTGCGGAACACACGTGCCAGGTAGTCAAGGGTTCAGAGGATATCGTCCACCACGCCGCCATCGACCCGCAGCGCAGCGCCGCTGGTGGCTGACGCCTGGGTGGAGCAGATATAGACGACCATATTGGCGACCTCATCGACCGTGGCCGCACGTTGAATCAACGAGGTGGGACGGTGGGTCATGACGAATTCGGCAGCGACGGCCTCCAAGGATTTGCCGGAGCGGGCAGACTCTCCTTTGAGCAGCTCAGCCAAGCCATCAGACAGTGTCGGGCCTGGCAGCACGCTGTTAACGGTTACGCCGCTGCCGGCCACACGTTTGGCCAAGCCACGCGACAACGCCAGTTGCGCCGTCTTGGTTACGCCGTAATGAACCATATCGGCCGGGATATTTCGGGCTGACTCCGAGGAGATAAACACCACCCTACCCCAACCTCGTTGGACCATGGCTGGAACCAACGCGCGGCTCAGGCGAACACCGGACATTACGTTAGTTTGCCAATAGTCTTCCCAGCAGTCGTCATCGGCCTCGAAGAAATCGGCCAAACCATAGATGCCGGCGTTGTTGACCAGAATGTCGATGGTGGGAAGCGCAGCTGTAAGAACGCCAACGCCGTCGGCATTGCCCAGATCAGCCGCGACTCCGCTGAAGGTGGCCTGCGGTACCGCTTCGCTCAAACGTGCCAGGGCTTTTTCGACCGAGCTGTCACTCCGCCCGTTGATGATCACGATAGCGCCGGTGAGCGCCAGGCCATGGGCAATGGCGAAGCCGATGCCGCCTGTGGAGGCAGTAACCAAAGCGGTCTTGCCGGCAAGATTGATGTGCATGCGTATTGACCCTCTAGCGCCAGGTAGTACCCGGCAGGTTAGATCGGTTGCTGAATAGTCAGCGGTCTTGTCCGCCGGCTACTGACTGGCGGTGTCAGGTCCGGGTAAACCCATCAAACGGATTCATGTACACCGCGCCAAAGGCATCCAGGTGCTTGCGCGTCGGCGCGTCTGGGTTGCCATAAACTAGCAGGCTGGTGATTTTCACCAGCTCGAGAAACTTTTCGCCGAACGGCGCGAAGGTTTCTTCAATATGGTTAACGACAGCATCGGCACGGTAACGCTCGATAATGTGCACCTCAGTGCGAGCCTCGTTGACGCTGTATTCGTACATCAAGGTGCCAGGCTCTTCGCTCGTAGCGGCGACAATCTTGGCAACCAGCGTTTTAAATTCAGGGAAGTCTTCCGGAGCCAGGCTTAGGGTAAAAATGCTGATGACTTCGTCTTTCATGGGGCGTCCTCACAGAAGTAAATGACCAACCCCATGCGATAGATGCAGAGGGTTGCTGAGTCAGCAGCCATGCTAAGGTAGAGCAGCAAGCTGATAAACAACCTTGAAATCACAGATAGGTAGCGTAATTTGCTACCAACTCTTGCGCCTAGGAAAACGGCAATGACCTCCGAAGATTCCTTCAGCGGCATCCATATTTTTCTCGCCACCGCCCGCTCTGCGACCTTCACAGAGGCAGCCGAGCGCCTGGGGCTGTCCAAGTCGGCCGTAGGTAAGGCGATTGCACGGCTGGAGGCACGGGTGGGTACCAGCCTGTTTTATCGCTCGACCCGCCGCTTGTCCCTGTCTCCGGATGGCGAGGCCTACTTCACCGTGTGGTCCAATGCGCTGGAGGAGATCAAGGCCACCGAGAGCAACCTCGGCAACAAGTTAGGCGTGCCCACAGGGCGCTTGCGGGTGGACATGCCGGTCGCGTTCGGTAAACAGGTGGTACTGCCGGTGCTACTGGAGATGAGCAAACGCTTCCCGCAGTTGCAACTGACCTTGACCTTTAGCGACCAACTGGTGGACCTGACGGAAGAAGGTATCGACCTGGCCATTCGTTTTGGCAGCGTCGACAACGTCCCCGGCCTGGTGGCCAGACGCCTGACGTCACACCGCTGGGTAACCTGTGCAGCGCCGGGTTATCTGGAAGAATATGGTACGCCGTTGACGCTCGAGGACATGGGCCAGCACCGCAGCATCGTCGGCTATCGCCGCGGCAGCCTAATGCCCTGGAAAATGGCCCAGGCCGGGCAATCCTTGAAGTTCTCGCCACCACCGACCTATCAGTTTGACGATGCCGAAGCGATGATTGAAGCCACGCGAGCCGGCCTCGGTATTTGCCAGATGCCGCTCTGTCTATTTGAAAAGGACATCGCCCAGCAGGTTGTTGTTACGGTACTCGAGCCCTTTGAACCGGCGCCTGTCGAGGTCCACGCACTATGGTCGAAGAGCAATCATCTGCGGCCCAAAATTCGTTACCTGGTCGACGAGTTATTGAAGCTGTATGGCCACAGCTAACGGCAGAACGGACAGCTACTGCGCGACCTTGGCGCGGGGTTGATCAACGCCAGCCCCATTAACTCAGGGTGCCACTCAGCAGCCATAGCGATGAGCGCGGACTGATCTGTAACAAAGCCAGGGAGCCCCCAAATACTAGAGCCCGCCGACCAGGGATCTACTCACCAACCTGCGTTCTGGCCAGGCGCAGGGGGCAATATTGGCACCTTGATGTGTAGCTCAGCGCTCCGGCTGGCAGCGGCCTGAAGAGTCGACAAGTGACCGCCAATTATCCCGGTTTTCGAGATAGTTATTCACCAATATCTGAGTTTATCTCCAAAATCGAATCTATAAACTTTGAGCCATCCCCAGCCAATCAGTGCGCTGTGGGTAGGCAGGTCAGTGAGCGGCGCACACGCTTTGCAACGCCGATCAGTCCACCTCTTGCTGCTGCGGCCCCAATATCTAAGCAGGATTTCAACCATGAGTCTGGCCTATCCAGTGTTGTTCGTGTCCCACGGAGCACCAACCTTTGCCATCGAACCCGGCCAGGCCGGGGCACGCCTGGCTGAGCTAGGCCGAGCGCTGCCACGGCCTAGCGCCATCGTAATCGTCTCTCCTCACTGGATGACCCGTGGGAGCGTGCGTGTAGGCAGCAGCAAGGCGCCGGAAACCATTCACGACTTCGGAGGCTTTCCGCAAGCACTGTATCGCCTGCAATACCCTGCAACCGGCAATCCTGCATTGGCCGAGCAAATCTGCAACCTGCTTTCCCGCAATGGGATTGCCGCAACTACCGAATCGAATCGAGGCCTGGACCACGGCGCCTGGGTGCCGTTGCTGCACCTATTGCCCACTGCGGATATCCCGGTGGTCCAAGTGTCCATGCCCCACCCGCTCAATCCATTGGGTGCCTGGCAGCTTGGCCAGGCACTCAAGCCGCTGCGCGATCAGGGCGTGCTGATCATTGGCTCCGGCAGTCTGACCCATAACCTTTATGAGTTCCGTAGCAACTACGGCGACCCGGCTGAGTACGTAGCGCGTTTTTCCGACTGGATCCGTGACGCCCTGCAAGCCGGTGACCTGCCAGCGCTGCTCGCCTACCGCCGCAATGCCCCGGAGGCCGAGCGTGCGCACCCCAGTGAAGAACATTTGTTGCCGCTATTTCTGGCGCTCGGTGCCGCAGGCGAGCACTACGCCGTGGATGTGCTAGAGGGCGGTGTCGCCGACGGCGTACTGGCTATGGACAGCTACCTGTTCAAAAGCCCAACCGCCACTCAGGAGATTACTCAAGCATGAACCTGCCACTAGCCATTTCAGAACTGCAGCAAGAACCGCAATCCGGCCTTGTCTATCGTCGGGTAATCCGTGCTGCTGCCCCTCGTGCACGTCTCCTGCTATTGCATGGTGTAGGCGGTAATGAAACCAATCTGGCAGGCCTTTCCGGCTTTATCCCAGAAGGAATTGAAATATTGCTGGTACGCAGCCGCCTGCAAATCGCAGCTGAGGGCTTTGCCTGGTTTCAGGTAAATTTCACCAACGAAGGCCCGGTGATCGTTGAAGAGCAAGCGGAAACCAGCCGCCAGAAACTAGTGGAGCTTGTAACTGCCTTACCACAAATGCCTACAGTGATAGCTGGCTTTAGCCAGGGCGGTATTCTCAGTGCAAGCGTCGGGCTTAGCGCCCCTCATTGCGTGCTAGGCTTTGGCTTGTTCAGCGGCAGAATTCTCCCTGAGCTGGCACCACACATTGCCAGCGCTCAAGCATTGAGTTCGCTATCGGCGTTTATTGCTCATGGCTATGGTGATAACAAGCTCCCCGTGTCTTGGGCACAAAAAGCGGATGCCTGGTTGCACCAACTGAACGTGCATCATGAAACATACCTGTACGACATGGGCCACGAAATCACCAATGAAGAAGTGGAAGATTTCATTCAGTGGCTGAAGCCTGTATTGAACATCGCCTGAGCGACCTTGATGGTGAACTCCCGCAGTAAACTTACGGAAGTGGATCTACTTCTTAAAGCGTTAGCCAGCCCCCAGCGCCGGTTGATCCTTGAGTGGCTCCGTGACCCAGAGAAACACTTTCCGCAGCAGGAACATGCATTCCTGCTCGGTGTGTGTGCCGGCCAGATTGAGCGCAAGTGCAAGTTGGCCCAATCGACCGTGTCCGATCACTTGCGCACGCTGCATCGCACAGGATTGATTACTTGCCAAAAGCTCGGCCCGATCCATTTTTTTCAAACGCTGCGAATACACCATCGAAATGCTGGTGAAAACATTGAAAGCGATGCTGTAAAGGGGATTTGAGAGCTCTGCCATGACTATTCGCGAGGACACATTTGCATCCATCGATCTCAATTTATTGGTGGTTTTTATGTGTATTTACAAGGAACAAAGTATAACGTTAGCAGCCAAGAGTCTTGGCGTAACACAGCCAGCCGTAAGCAATTCGCTGGTCAAGCTACGTGACAAATTTAATGATCCGCTCTTTACTCGTTCGGGCAGGGGTATTGTGGCAACACCGAAAGCGAAAAAAATTGCTTCTGAATTATGTCCAGCGATGAGACTGATTACAGCCACACTAGCATCGAACTTTAGATAATCCTCTTTGCAGCAGAGCACTATTGGCCTGCTCTAACCTCTCATGACTGGCGGTGTCAGGTGGACTGACAGATGACTGGAGTCTATGTCGCTGGTGGCATCATGTTATGCCGACGCAAGCTGAACATTCCTGTCTGTAATTGAGCAATCATCTGATGGCGAACTCTCATGGTTTACCGTCGCCCTTTCGATACGTATCAATAACACCAGCCACATCAAGGCCAAAGCCCAGCATTGGGTGTAATTGCTCCGCGGAAACAAAGCAGCCATCACCGGAAGTGCTGAATGGCTTGAGGCGGTCAACTGCCCGGCAGTGCAATTGGACGAGGCAAACTCGACAAAGCCTCCGCCTCCAGGCCTGGCACCATCGGCCGCAGTTGCCCGGGGAAAAAGCCGGTGCTGTCCACATAGAGCAGTACCGACTTGGCATCGCGCCAACCGACATAGCCCATCAACGCCTTCTGGTCCCAGCCACTGCGCGTGGCCCAGGTGGCAAAGCCACGGCGTAGGGAGTGGCTGCTATACAACTCGGCGGGCAATCCGGCCGCTTTCAGTACCGCCCGCAGCAGCGGGATGACGCTGTGCGGGTGCAGGCCCTGCTCGCGCAGGTGACCCCAGCGGTCAATGCCGCGGAACACCGGACCGCGGGCGATGCCGGCGACACAGATCCAGTCGTTGTAGGCCTGCACCGGGCAGAGGCGGGCCAGCGCCGGCGCACTGTAGGTCTGTCCCTGGTTGTCACGGTCGCCCTTGCTCCACGGCAGGAACAGCTGCATGCCCTCCCCCGGCCGTACCTGGATGTGCTCGACCTGCAGGCGGCACAGTTCGTCGCTGCGAAAGGCGCGCCAGAAGCCGATCAGCAGCAATGCGCGATTACGCCAGCAGCGCAACAGCTGCGGCAGGTCGCCCTCGTCCAGTGCTTTCTCGCCCGCCCGCTCCAGCCACGCCACGCACTGCTCCAGTTCGCGCAGCTGCAGCGGTTCGGCCTGCTTCTCCGGCTTCGGGTGCAAGGTACGAATGCCCTTGAGGATCTGACGAACCAGCGGGGTCTTGGTCGGATCCGGGAAGCCCTGGCTGACATGCCACTGCGCCAAGGCCGCCAGGCGCAGCTTGAGGGTGTTGCTGGACAACGTGGCGGCGTGATCGACCAAGTAACGCACGATGGCATCGCTGGTCGCCGGCAGAAAGCCGCCCCAGGCGACCTCGAAGTGCTCGAGCGCTTGCCGGTAGCTGCGCCGGGTGTTGGGGCGGGTACCGGCCTGCAGGTACCGCTCGATCTCGTGGCTCATCGACGCACATCCCCTTGATGTACTGGTGAGCGACTGCCAAACGACGAAAAAATCGCCTCACCTTGGATAATTAAAGATTATCCGACCTTATTTATTGGATAGTGGAAATATAATACGTTGGACGTATCATATATTACTGATCAGATGCCGTTGATCGACGAGCCCACCCTAGACCCCAGTAGATTGGCGTTGAAGGCTCAGGAGGCGGCCGCAGGCTTTGTTGCCAGCGGCACCGCCGAAAACACGGTACGGAGCTATCGCAGCGCCCTCGCCTACTGGTCGGCTTGGCTGCACCTGCGCTACGGCGTTGCGATGGGCGATGCGCCTGTACAGTCGACTGTAGTCATTCAGTTCGTGGTGGATCACCTGGCGCGCCCACTGGCAAATGGTGCATGGACCTATCTGCTACCGCCGACCATCGATGCCGCGTTAGTCGCGGCACGTGTGAAGGCAAAGCCGGGACCTCTGAGCTACAACACGGTATGTCATCGGCTTTCGGCACTGGGCAGGTGGCATCGCTTCAACAACTGGGAAAGCCCAACTGAAGCACTGGCAGTGAAAACGCTGCTGCGAGATGCGCGAAAAGCCCAGGCGCGCCAGGGGGTAGTTGTCCGCAAAAAGACGGCAGCTGTGGTGGAGGCTCTGGAGGCCATGTTGGCGACCTGTACGGATGGCATTCGCGGTACTCGTGATAGCGCCCTCCTCCTGATGGCGTGGAGTGGCGGCGGGCGTCGTCGATCCGAGGTGACCGGCCTGCAGGTCGACGATGTGCGCAAACTGGATGAAGACACTTGGCTCTATACGCTGGGCGTCACCAAAACAGACACCACGGGATCCCGTCGCGAAAAACCTCTGCTGGGTCGCGCTGCACACGCGTTGACGGCTTGGCTCATCGCCGCGCCCGCCGATACCGGTCCGCTTTTTCGGCGCCTCTACAAGGGCGGCAAAGTCAGCCCGTTCGGACTATCGTCTGATCAGGTAGCACGGATCGTTCAGCGCCGCGCCAAATTGGCTGGCCTCGACGGCGACTGGGCCGCGCACAGCTTACGCTCGGGCTTTGTAACGGAAGCGGGTCGCCAGGGGGCCCCATTGGGTGAAGTGATGGCCATGACTGAACATCGCAGTGTCGAAACCGTTATGGGCTACTTCCAAGCCGGAGTGCTGCTGAGCAGCCGCGCCTCGATGTTGCTTCAACCCCTGCCCGCCCCATCAGGCCCAACCAACCAGCCTGACTAGCGGTCGACGCACCGCGTCGGAAAATGCCGCGCACGCGTGTCCTATTGAGAGGTGGAGCTCCTGGTTATGAGTCCATTGCACGGTAGCGGAATTGATGCGCAACCCCAGCTGGGCACTCGCAACTCCGGGTGTAACCAATACATGACCGCATGGCGACGCCCAAGCAGCCAGCATCTCAGCATGCTTCGTCTACTCGGGTAGTTAAGCAAACAGCTGGCGGCCCTGCGCTAGACAGCGAAGGCTCCGTCGCAGGGGCAAGATAGTCAAGTGCTTACCAGTCGCTGTGGCCTGCGCTCGCCTTATGAATACGCCTGGTCGGCAGGTGCGCTTCAAATACCCACACTGAAAGTCTTACCAGACTCGACCCTGTGCTTGCTGCACAAGTCGCGAAGCTTTTTTTCCGAACCGTCAGGATGAATTTGTACGAGCACGCCATCCTTCGCCATTATCAGTGAATGCCCTGCGGCAACCGCACGCAGATACGCAGCATTAGTGGCGACGGCGGCCAGCTTAGGAATCATTGCCTCTAGTCGGTCTATTTCATCATCACTGAGTTCGCTCATGCTCTGTTCTCTGCTCCTGCCAGCCTGATGTCGATGCTGCCCGTAGAAAAGATATCCATGAGCGACCCTACGCCCCGATCACAGGTAAGTCGATCCCATTTTTGACGCACACAGTGAAGCCTCGACTTAGCCGCTCAGCACTCCACAGCGTACGTGCAAATTCGAGTCGATGTGACAGCAGCCTTGATGTGAACAAACCATCGTAGCCGTAGCAAGATGAGTGCATTCGCTTCTAAGCATCTGAGCCCTCTTCAGGTGGACAAAAAATGCCGTCAGCCCTTGGAAGGCTAGACCGCCAGCTGTCACCGGGCATGATCCGGCACATGTACAGATCGAACAGCGGCGCGGTAAAAGCGGCGCCGTTGTGGGGCGGCGACCAGATCATCCCTTTGCTAATCAGGGAGTTGCGAATTGAGGTGAGAGATCGGCTTGTACGGCCCAGGGATGCCGCAATGTCGCCCGAACGATGAGGCCCCTCCCCAAGCGAAGCCATGGCGCGCAAATAAATGTGTTCTGCCACGGTCATTCGGTCGAGTCTTACCCTAAAAAAACCTTCGTCCAGAGCAGCAATAACGTGCCCGGACGCCTTCTGGACGTCTGCAAGCGTGATGTGGTTATTCTGCCCTGCGTCCCAGACATGACTGCCCCACTCTTGAATGAAATAAGGGTAGCCGCGTGTGAGGTGAGCAACCATGTCGGCCGCTTCTGAGTCTACAGTCACGCCCTCGGCCTCCGCTGGTTTTACAAAGGCCAGACGCGTCTGGTGTGGCTCCAGCGAACCGACCTCTAGGTAGTCGAAGAGGCGCTTCGCGTGGTTTTTCACATGTCCAGCAGGGTGTCGGAGTTGTGGGAGGCCTGCACCGACGAGGGCAACCGGCAAGATCAATCGCGAGACGCGATGCAGCGCTGCGATAAGCGCGGCGAGCTGTTCTTCTGCTACGTTTTGCAGCTCATCCACGAAAATAACAAGGACGGTGTGAGCTGCTTTGGCGGCTTCACCGAGTTTAGTCAGCAGGGTTGTAAATTCCTCCTCGAGATCACCTTTGCCCGCCAGAGCTGCCTCGGCTTCGTAGTCAATACCGACCTTGAGATCGCTGAACTTCGGCTCCAAAGCCTTGGCAAAACCGGCTAAGGCTCGCAGTCCAGTTATCGCTGCGTTCTTGGCAGGTACGATACAGCTCAGCCGCAGCAAGGCGAGACGGAGCTGTGGCGCGAGTATCGCTGGCAGAGAGCGATACTCGGATGACTCAACGTAGACGGCGAGATTGCCCGAGGCTTCGGCATCTCGCAGCATCTGGTTCAACAGTACTGTTTTGCCGACACCCCGCACCCCAACCAGGATTACGCTTTTGGCAGGTCGGCCCACGCGAATTCCCCCGATCGACTGACGGACCCGCTCGCGCAGTTGATCGCGACCTGCCAGCTCAGGTGGAGGCGTACCAGCGCCAGGGGAGTACGGATTGCAGACGGGGTCCATATGCACCCGCGTTAATAGGAATAGCGAACAGCGGGAATGGGCCGATAAACAGCTAAATCCAAGCTTTTCACCCCGCCATCACCTGCATACCCGAGACTCGGCAAATGTTGGTCCAGCTGGAGTTACCTATCAAGCCAAGCTGCCTCCGTCATTGAAAAAAATCATCGCGAGCGACCCGTCCGAAATTGCCTAAGTCTTCGTCGACGTCGATGAACATGGTATTCACCATCCGCGCGCTCTTCAGGTCGGCCATTGTTCTGAAAAAAAGGGTTCGCAGAGATGGACCTCATAACGCTCACCATCATGAACCGAGCCGAATCCCCAACTGCCCTGAAGGGTCCCAAATTGCAACCCATATCCTTCAACACGCGTACTATCGCCGCAAACATCACAAAGGACGTCACTGACGCATTCGAACTGTTCCGCCGCTGTGATTTTCATTGAGAGGCTCCTTTGGGTCCAGTGAATCAGCTTGCTGCAGCGAGCCTGCGACCCGCCAGCATCACTCCGGTAACCGCCTGTACGGTCAGGCGTCGCCAACGCCTGGCACAGGCGGACCACAATGAGCCCGGATCCCGCCCTATCTCGCCATGCGTACCTTTCGGCATGGCCTGTTGTACGGTCGGCAGATCGAGTTAATGGCGGACGCCATTTTGTGCAGCATTTGCGGCGCAGATAAGACCGCACTTGGGGCAGTGCTGATCGGCGACAGACGATCCAAGCTATCCGTTCTGGACGAACTAGCAAATTGCATGTGCGCGATGCGCGCCACTGATGCCATGGCGCTGACGTGGGCGTCTTTAGCACTCCTTCAAGGCTTGCTCCAGTCAGCGACCCCTCCTTCAAACAAGACGCATCGAAGAGCAGTAAATTTGTTGCTTTGCTGCAGCCAAGGTGTGGCGGCAGTCTCTTTGAGAGTAGGTATGGCCCGAGGCCGTCTTAAAGTCGTAACCCATGACTCGCTCGTCCTGATCATAGACCCTAACGAGCTCTATGAGCATCTCCATCGTCCAATTACCGGATCCATTCAGCCGCGATGGCAACACCACCTGAACTGCCTCAATCAGTGTTCCTTCAGCGCGTTTCACTAGCATCTGCTCGAACTCATCCTCCGTTGGAATCAAGAGCATCGTCCTCCATGCGGCTGCCTTCTGGCGGCGGTTAATCATCACGTAAAACCAAGGGCGATGATCATCGAGCTCGACGAATCGCCACATCTGGGAGTCGTCTCCAAACAGCGCTGGATACATGATTTCAGCGCGCTTGTACGTAATAAACATCAGCACACCCTCTTTTAAGCTGTATATAGCATAGCTCCAGAAGCACTAAAAAGGCTTCATCGTTCCTTTTGCGAGACAGCAAATGGAACTGAATGAAGCGCTTGGTTTGGTGATCAGGAATCTACGTATTTCGAAGGATATGCCTCAGGAAGGGCTTGGGCCTAGTCAGAGCTATATCAGTGCGATCGAGCGCGGCAAATGGAAACCATCGATTGAAAAGGTTGAGCAGATTGCTGAGATCATTGGCATTCATCCCCTAACGCTTCTGTTCCTGGCTTATCAAAGGCAAACACCCGAACTAAAACCCGAAGACTTACTGAAAAAAATCCATCGAGAAATCACGAGCTTGAAGGGTTGCCTGAGACTTGAGTAGGTTCGACATGGAATCGAATCGGCAACCGATCCCAAAAAGCATTTGATCGCAACGTCGCCAGTTGCTCTGCTGCCCGGCGCGCGGGCTTTCTTGCTCGCAATCAACAGCGAGCATGAATTCAGTCGCGAATAGCCACTGCATGAATTCGAGTGATAGACCTCGCCCATCGCAACAAACATCGATGACACGTGCTTAGCGTGACGCAAGCCTTGAAGAGTCACGCCTCCACTGATCCGGCAAGGCTACTCCCCAAGGGACCTTCGGCAGGCGTTCCATGCTGTTCCGGAGGGCCTGTGCACATGCGATGTCTAACCCTTCGAGGGCGCCTGAGATAGCGACACGCCGACCATCTGCTCTTGATATGGGAAGTGTTCGGTACCGCCGTTCTGAATGGTAAGGTGTGATGTCGGCCATTTTGCCGCAGGGAACAGGGTATTGAACGGAACATTCTTTCCCGATTGCGGCGGGTGCTCCAGCAGGCAGATCTGCCCAAGGGACGCTCTGACGCCTACGAACACTTTTCACCGTAACAGTGATCCTACTGTCGGGCTAAATACCTCTAGCTTCCGCAAACGGCCAGAAGCGGACGGTACAACCCGGATTGCGACTTCAACACAGTTCCTGCCAGAATGTCGTTCGGCTCGACCTGCATCGCGTCTAGCGCCTTTAAACGTTGGGGGCGGGTGTTAGCCGGAAACGAACCGAGGTCAGCCAACTGTTGCCGACGCTAGAGCGCAAATACGTTGGTAAGAGTTCGCGTCGCTCGATCCTGCAAGCATCCCACAACGAGGTGACATGGGATGGTCGGCGTATCCAGTGTGAACAAGCTCGCCCGGTTTGAGGTGAGCAGTACGATCGGATCAACCACAATGTTGCAGATACAGAAGCCGCGCACTCTTATCGAGTGCGCAGAAATAACGGGCAAAACAGGCGCAGCAGCCCCAGCCGGTAGCTCAGCGTTATGGCCGTTGCTACGGCGGCGACCGGCAACAGGGTGAGCCAGACCAGCACCGCCATCGACGGATGGTCAGCCTTGAAGCAGCACACAGCCGATACCATCAGCGCCAGCCAGCCCAGGCTGCGTAGATAGTCCGGCGCAACCTCGTCGGCGCTGAACACCTGGCGCCAGTGCGCCGGCAGGGACAACGCCAACCAACTGGTCGCCAAGCCCATGCTGGCGGCGGCACCCAGCAACCACAGACCTGCATTACTCATAGGCCACCCCACCGATGCGAGTCCGGTCCGCGACCTCAACCGTAAGCGTCCGCCCAACTCACCTTGCGTAAGTTAGGCAGGCACCCACTGATGTGGCAGCAGCTGCCCGATCTCACTGGCCCTCTGTGTTGGCAACCGAGTCAGCACATCTTTGAGATAGGCATACGGATCATGCCCATTCATACGCGCCGACTGGATCAGGCTCATGATTGCCGCAGCCCGTTTACCACTGCGTAGCGACCCGGCAAACAGCCAGTTCGAGCGCCCGAGTGCCCAGGGCCGTATCTGGTTCTCGACTTGATTGTTGTCGATCGGCACAGCTCCATCGTCCAGGTAGCGCGTCAGCGCTACCCAGCGTTTCAGGCTGTAGTCGAGGGCTTTGGCCGTGGCTGATCCGTTGGGCACCAGGTCGCGCTGGGCCAACATCCAGTCATGCAGTTTTTTGAGGATCGGTACCGCCAGTTCCTGACGTATTCGCCACCGATCTTCATCACTCATTTCCCGCGCTTGGCGTTCGACTTCGTACAAGCCGCTGATCGAGTGCAGCGCTTGTTCGGCCAGCTGACTTTTGTTCGCCACGTGCAGATCGAAAAACTTGCGACGGGCGTGAGCCATGCAGCCGATTTCAGTGATGCCTTGCTCAAATCCGGCCTTGTAGCCAGCGAAGTCATCGCAAACCAGCTTACCGTTCCAGTCGCCCAGGAAGTTGCGTGCATGTTGTCCGGCACGGCTTGGGCTGAAGTCGTAAACCACCGCGTTGAGCGCCGAAAACGGCGTCGTGCTGTAGGCCCAGACGTAGGCCCGGTGGGTTTTCTTCTCGCCTGGCGCAAGCATTTGCACCGGTGTTTCATCGGCGTGAATCACACGCTGGTTCAACACCGCCTCACGCAGAGCATCAACTAGCGGTTGAAGTCTCACGCCAGTTTCTCCGACCCATTGCGCCAAGGTCGAGCGCGCAATTGCCAGTCCGGCGCGACCAAAGATTTTCTCCTGCCGGTACAGCGGCAAGTGATCGGCAAACTTGGCCACCATCACGTGGGCCAGTAGGCCTGCGGTCGGTATACCTTTGTCGATAACCTGCGCCGGCACCGGCGCCTGGATCAGGGTTTCGCACTGGCGACAGGCCCATTTGCCCCGCACATGTTGCTCGACGGTAAACACGCCCGGCGTGTAATCCAGCTTCTCGCTGACGTCTTCGCCGATGCGTTGAAGTTGACAGCCACAGGCGCACTGGGTGTTTTCGGGTTCGTGACGAATCACCGTGCGTGGAAACTGTGGCGGCAATGGCGCACGTTTCGGCGATTGCCGTGGTTCGACCTGTGGCGCAGCGGGAAGAAGCTGTTTCAGCTCGGCCTCGATAGCCTCAAGGTCGGTGTCGAGCAGGTCATCCAGCAAGCTGCTTTGCGCCGGGCTGATTTGTTCGCTGCGCTTGGCGAACTTGTGCCGTTTGAGCAGGGCGATTTCGAACATGAACTGTTCGATGAGGATTTCATCGTTCTGAATCTTCCTGCTCATCGCCTCGACCTGGGACTGCAACTGCAACGCCTGTGCCGCCAAGGCACGAAGCTGTTCCGGGGTCATCTGGTCGAGGCTGGGCGAGAAAGTCATGCCGCCAATTGTGCCAGAGCAGGCACGGGGCGACGACAAGCAGACCGGCCAAATGGCCGGCGTTTACAGCACGCTAATCACACCGCCTGCACCGACGCGCTGCCACGGCAGGCCCAGCACCAATGCCTGGAGTTGTTCGCTGTCGAGTTCGACCTCGCCGCCGTGGCGAATGCCGGGCCAATGGAACTTGCCTTGGTTCAGTCGTCTCGCTGCGAGCCAGACGCCGACGCCATCGTGCACCAGCACTTTCATTCGATTAGCCCGGCGATTGGCGAACAGATAAGCGCAGTGCGGCTTCGCCGCACCGAACACCGCAATCACCCGGGCTAATGCCGTCTCGGTGCCAGCGCGCATGTCCATCGGCTCGGTGGCCAGCCAGATGGCATCGATGCGGATCATTGAGCGACAGCCCGAATAAATTGCGCACAACCCTCGGGATCCGAGGCTGGCCATTTCACCGTAATCACTTGCCCGGCCACGGGCAACTCGATGATCACTGACGTTTCGACTGACCGTTTAGGTGGGGCTTTTAGCGGGACGAAAGCCGGTAGTGAAGCCGCTGCGGGCTGATCTCGATAGAGCGGCAGCCATTTGCGGATGACGTTGGCATTGATGCCGTGGCTGATGGCGACACTGGACACGGTTGCGCCAGGTTGCAGGCATTCCTGAACGACCTGGGCTTTGAATGGTTTGGGATAAGAGCTTCGTTGGCGCATGGAAATCCTGGCGATAAGGGTGATCGCGTCCGCTTAAAAATACGCGGACACCATCGCCCTTAATGCTGGAGTTCGGAAGGTGAGTTCGCCGGACGCTTAGAGCGCCAGTTAAAGCTGGCGGAGGATAGTCGATGAA